>CAYOTH010000342.1:0-2649 GCA_964406835.1 uncultured Oscillospiraceae bacterium | reverse complement strand
CCTTGGGACCCATGGTGATTTTGACGGTATCAGCCAGCGTATTGATGCCGCGCTCCAGCGAGCGGCGGGCTTCTTCGCCGAATTGAATCTGCTTAGCCATAATGATTTACCTCCTGAAATTCGCGTCCGGTCTGTTTGATTTATTCGACAATTGCGAGGATGTCGCTCTGGCGGACGATGATATACTCTTCGCCGTCAACCTTGCATTCGGTGCCAGCATACTTGGAATAGATAACCTTCTGGCCGGCTTCGACGTTCATGACGATTTCCTTGCCGTCCACATTGCCGCCCGGGCCCACGGCCAGAACTTCGGCCATCTGGGGCTTTTCCTTGGACGCGGTAGCCAGCAGCAGGCCACCCTTCGTGGTTTCTTCAGCTTCCACGTTCTTAATGACAACGCGGTCGCCCAAAGGTCTGATTTTCATAATGGAATCCTCCTTCGGATTTAAGTCAGTCTTGTTAGCACTCGATTTGGTTGAGTGCTAATTTCTACGAGCTATATATTAGCTGAAATGCGAATTGAGTGCAAATTCCAAAGAAAACCGAAAAACTTGAAAAATGAGGAAATTCTTTAAAAAGCTCTCGAATACTCAAAATATCTCTCAATATCTCGTAAATTTGAAATTCGGCCATAAAACGGGAAGAAAACGCCGCCTGAGGGCTTGAGGCGGGACAAAGGTCATGGTAAAATTGGGCTGTATTTAAAAAGAAGAGGAGTGTGAGCCATGCGCAAGTAACCGTCTGAAAAGCAACGCGCCGAATACGGCGTCGGACAGACGGGATCACTGTGCCCATGCGCTTCTTTTCATCTTAGAAAGTCGGAATGCCGTATACAGGCGTTTTGCTGGCTTTTAAGGGAAACGGATCGGGCAGCGGATTTTGTTCGCAGCCCGTTTTTGTTGGGGCAGGCCCGTCGGAAAGTGAGGGCTCGCTTATACAGATTCAAAATCTGACCTTCGGTTATCCGGGCAGCAGCGTCAATGTCTTTAGTGATCTCTCCTTTAATATGGACAGTGACTGGCGGTTGGGGCTGGTTGGGTGCAACGGGCGCGGCAAAAGCACGCTGATGCGCCTATTGGAGGGAACGCTTCGCGGGCCGGGGAATATTGTTTCAAGCGTTTCGTTTGACTATTTTCCCTTTGATATGCCGGGTGAATTGAACGCGCCGGGCGATGAAGCGGGCTGTAGCGCCGTTTGAGGACATGGAAGCTGAAATGGAGCGCCTGCTGGATCAGGGCGAGGCGGCCCTGGAGGCGTGGGGCGCGCTTGAAACGAGCTATGCGCTTTGCGGCGGCTACGAGATTGACGGGGCCATCGAACGCGAGGCGGCGCTGCTGGGCTTTGAGGGGGGAGGCGCTTGAACGGCGGGTGGACAGCTTCAGCCCGGGCGAGCAGACGCGTCTTATGCTGGGCACGCTCTTTCTCAGGAAGAATCTCTTCCTCCTTATAGACGAACAGACCAATCACCTGGACCGCGCCGGGTGAGGGCGGGTTGCCGAGTATCTTGCGGGCAAGCGCGGTTTTCAGCTGGCCTCGCATGATCGCTGGTTTCTCGATCAGACGGTCGATCACATTGTCGCCATTCACAAAACGGGGCTGCACATCGAGCAGGGCAATTATTCGAGCTATGCGGCCAACAAGGCGCAGCGCGATGCCTTTGAACGGGAGAAAAACGAACGCCTGCAGGCCGATATACGTCGCCTGAATGAAACGGCGCGCGAAAAGGCGGCCCGGAGCGACAAGGTTGAGGCGACGAAAATCGGGACGCATATTGGGGATCGCGGCCGCGTCGGCTATCTGGCGGAGAAAAATGATGAAGCAGTCGCTGGCCATAGAGCGTTGCACACAAAGCATGATCGAGGAGAAAAAGAGCCTGCTTCGGGACATCGAATACGCCTTCGCCCTGACGCTTTCGCCGCTTGAACATCCATCGCGCGTTCTGGTGCGCCTGCGCGATGCTTCGGCGGGGTATGAAGGGAAGGCTGTTTTTGAGCACCTGAGCATTGAAATAGCCCAGGGCGAGCGGGTGGCCCTTTCGGGGCGAAACGGCTGCGGAAAAAGCACGCTTCTTAAGCTGGTTTCGGGCACGATGGAGCCGCTTACGGGCCAGGTTTTCAGGGCCAGTGGGCTGGTAATCAAGCACGCCGCGCGCCTTGAGCCGCCAGCAGGGGCTGGATGAAAGCCATTTTCTGATACTTTTGCGCAAGCTGGATTTTCCACGGGAGACGCTGGAGCGGGATATGGCCTCCTTTTCAATGGGGCAGAGGAAAAAGGTGTTGCTGGCGGCCAGTCTGGCAATGAAGGCGCATCTTTATCTGCGGGATGAGTCGCTTAATTATATCGATTTGCCCTCGCGCGAACAGATTGAAGCCATGCTCGAAAAAACGCGTGCCACGATTCTTTTCGTCGAGCATGATCGGCTGTTTGAGGCAAAGATTGCCACGCGCCGTTTGGAATTAGGATAAATCATTGTTAAACCATGCAAAATGACGCGTCTGGCTCTTGAAGAAAGGCGCGGAGTTTGATATAATTCGAAGGAAAACGCACTTTCGCCGATCCTACGGGGCGTGCCCACGCGGTGCCCGGGGATGCGACGCGAAAGGTGGAACAACAAGGAGGAAATTACCATGGCAGTTATTTCTATGAAGC
>CAYOTH010000341.1:0-2650 GCA_964406835.1 uncultured Oscillospiraceae bacterium | reverse complement strand
CTTCTGCTCCGGCGTCAGCCAGCCGGATTCGCGAATATCCTCCCAGCGCTTCATGACCTCCAGATTGTCCTTCGTGCGCGGATGATTTTCGTATTTTTCAAGATCGGTCAGCATGGTGACCGGGCAATCCCAGGCAATCGAGCGGCTGGAGCCGTATTCGATCATGTCGGGCTGCGTGCCGGGCTCGGCGTCCGGGCTTTCGCCCGGCTTCCAATAGCCCCACCAGCCAAAGTTCAGCCGGGTGAAATCCTCGCGCATACGCGGGGCTTCTTCCATGGGGAATTTGTCGATCATGGCTTTGAAGATCGGCGGCTTGAACACATCAAAGGCATTGCCGCCGCTCAAAAAGTGCCAGCTGAAATGCGCCTTGGCCGCGCCCTCGGTATAAATCGGCTTTTTGGAAAAGCGCTTGTAGACACGATACTGCGCATTAGGCACATGCACCTCAAAGGGCGCGTTCGTGCCTTCGGAGCCGTCAAAATACACAAACTCAAAGCCGCAATCATAGATTTCACCCAGCTTCTGGGCAATTTCATCCTGAAGGCTGGTATTCTGGTCGATATAAACGCTGATCGCACCAAATTCGCTGATATCGAGAATGCCGCCGATTTCGCCAATCGGGTGTTCCGTCACGTTGGTATTAAAATGTCCGCGCCGACATCCGGTAAAGCAATAGGGGTATTCGGTCGTATACGCCTCATAGGAAATCAGCTCGCCGCCAAACTTCAGCACGCGGCACGCCTCGTCCATCACCGTGCCTTCCGGATTGCTCTCAACGTAAATAACGGTATCCTCCGTCCCCAGCGGACGGGCCAGCATAAACTGGCGCGTCAGATTCAGCCGGTGATCGGCCACCGGCGTCACATAGCGGCTTTCCAGGCCAATGTGCGTCTGCAAAAAGTGAATACCGGGCGTAATGCCATTTCCCTTAATGTGCGCAAGCATCTTCTTCAGGTCTTCCGCCCCGTTGGGATATTCGTCGCGGTAATCATAGTTTCCGTTGAGAATATAGCCGTCCTTCTCCTTGAACATGGAGGTATAATAGATCAGCATCATGCGGAAGCCGCCCATTTTGGCATACTTGATATGCTCGTCCACATTCAGCGGCGTGACATTCGTCGAATGATAGGCCGAGGCATTGATCTTCGAGGCGCGGCGGCTTTCAACGCCCAGAGGCATACCATAATCGTGCTCCAGCTGATCGATGTTCTCCATCAGCTGCCCAGCCGGCGCCGCAATCAAGACCGCCGTGCAGTTTTTAAGCTTCAGGCTGCGGCGAACATCGGCACTCATCACGCGATACCCGCGCCGCCTTTCGGAATCGACAATGCCGTAGGGCGAAACCGACAGCACATTAACCGCCGCCTGCTCATCCCAGCTGACATTGAGCCATTCGCCGAAATGCGCGCGGTTTTTAACGGGCAGCTGAATCAGCCTCAGCTCGGCCACCGGCGGCTTGTCCATTTTCAGATTATCGTAATGCTCCGGCTGAACGTTAAAGCCGACCAGCGTAAAGGCGATATAGGCTTCAGTTTGTTTGACCTCAATAACCGCCTCAACCGGCACGATTTCAAAATTGACAATCAGCTGGTTGCCCTGCTGACGCAGCCTATTGGCCTGATAGGTCGTGCGCTTATTGGGATGCGCCAGCTTCACCTCGTTGTTAAAGGGACGTTCCTGCGTCACAGAAAAGAGCGCCATTTCCTCGCCCAAAGCCAGGCATTCTTCGCCGGTGGCTTTGACCAGCAGGCTCTTGGCAACGGCATCCTCGCCGATAACCAGACGAAAATCTCTGCTTTCCAGAACAATATCTCTGTTGACCATGGTCATCTCCCGCTTTCGCTGTGATTGATTTAAAAAATCAGCTTCAGTATATCACAGCGCTCTTCATTTGACCATAGTTTTGTTTAAATTTTTATTCCCATCCTTTTTAAACAAAGCAGGGCGTCTCCCCCCGATCCGGCTCTGAAGCCGAACAAGAAGGAAACGCCCTTGTTTTTTATTTCTATAGCCTTACACTTTTTTGACCACGGGGCCCTGCGCCGTATCGACCACGGCATAGCCGCGCTCGCTCAGCTCACCGCGGATGCGATCGGCCTCGGCAAAGTTCTTCGCCTTCTTTGCGGCAGCACGCGCCTCCACCAGCGCCTCAATCTGGGAATCGGCCTCGCAGCCGTCAAAGACCACCGCCTGAGCCTGAGCCGACGCCGCCTGCTTCTTCTGCTCCTCGCGGCGCTTGGAAGCCTTCTCGATCAGGTCAAGCCCGAGCACGGTGTCAAAGCGGCGCACGGCTTCCAGCTTGGAAGCATCGCTGACATCGGCCTTGAGCACATCGTACACCGCCGTAATAGCCAGCGAGGTGTTGAGGTCATTATCCAGCGCCGCACGGAATTTTTCATCCAGCGCAGACACCGCCGCCTCGTCAATCGCGCCGCCGTCCGGATTCAGCGCAGCCAGGCGGGCAATCAGCTTATTGTAGGAGCCCTGCGCATTGTCCAGATTCTCCCATGAAAACACCAAATTGCGGCGATAGTGGCTCTGCAGGCAGAACAGGCGATAGGCCAGCGGGTCATAGCCCTTCTCCTCCAGCAGAGAGACGGTCAAAAATTCGCCCTTGGACTTGGACATCTTGCCGCCGGTGGTGTTGAGG
>CAYOTH010000340.1:0-2651 GCA_964406835.1 uncultured Oscillospiraceae bacterium | reverse complement strand
CGGTAGTGTCCAGCGGAATGACCGAGGGCAGGGGAAGAATGTCGATAAACAGGCTCAGTCCCACGCTGGCGCAAAGCGAGCGCACGCCGAATTTCAGGCCCAGCGATTTGGCGGAGAGCGCAAACAGAGGAATATTGAGCGCCAGAGAGGTCATGCCCACGGGAAAGCCGAAGGCGTGGTTAATCAGCTGGGCAATGCCGGTAAAGCCGCCGGGCGCGACGTTGTTGGGAATCAGAAACATATTATAGGCCATGGCGCACAGAAACAGACCGGCGAGAATTTGCAGCCACAAGACCAGCTCTGCGCGTATTTTTTTAGAATCCAAAAAGCTTCCTCCTTCGCCCGACGAGCGGGACGCATATCCAATCTATTTTATTATACCACGAACGGCAAAAAATTCAAGAGGCGGGGCGTTCAGCCGCGCAAAAAAGAAGGCGGATTCATCATAGCCGGATGAAAATTTGCAAAGGGGGCTGGGCAGCGGCGCGCATATCTGCTATAATAAAGGAAAGGCGGGCGTTTTTGCGCCGTGAAGATCGGAGGACAAGCAAAAGATGAGTTTTAAGGCTTATTTGAACAATCAGCCCCTGAACGTGCTGGAGGCGACGGTCTATCCCGCGCCCTACAATGACAGACGACGCGCCGAGTATGTGATCTGCCGGGATGAGGGCGTTCAGACGCTGCGCGTGGTGAGCGACAAGCCGGTTCACAGCGCGCTGATTCGCCCCATCAGCCTGGGTATGCAGGCGCAGATGGGCGAGGACGGCATTTATATCGAGCTTAATGGCGCGGTGAATTTTTCGCTGGAGCTGAACGGCGGCTATGACGAAACGCTGCTGGTTTTCTGCGCCCCGGCGCGCGAGGAGAAGGTTCGTCCCGGCGACGAGCGCGTGATCTATTTCGAGCCCGGCGTGCATAACCCTGGCATCATGGACATTGCTGAGGACAACACCACGGTTTACCTGGCGGAGGGCGCTTATGTCAATGGCAAGCTGAACGTTCATGATTGCAGCGGCTTTACGCTCTGTGGCCGCGGCGTGCTGACGGAGGAGAACTTCAGCGATTCGACCAACACCTATGCCCGCTGCGTCGATCTGATTTCCTGCCGGGATGTGGAAATGCGCGATGTGACGCTGACTCACAGCGTGCGCTGGACGTGCCGCATTTTCGGCTGCGACAACGTGCATCTGGACAACGTCAAGATCATCGGCTGCCGCGGCAACAACGATGGCATCGACATCTGCGGCTCCCGCAACGTGCTGGTGGAAAACTGCTTCACCCGGACGTGGGATGATTCGCTGGTCATTAAGGCCTTTGATACCGGCGATCTGGAAAACGTGACCTGCCGCGCCTGTACGCTGTGGAACGATTTTGCCCGTCCCATTGAGGTGGGCGTCGAGCTGCGCGCCGATCATGTGCGCAATGTGCTCTTTGACGACATTGACATTATTCATTCACCGACCGGCTATCCGGTGATGGGCATTCACCATGGCGACCGCGCGCTGGTGAGCAACATTACCTTTAAGAACATCCGCATTGAGGATGTGCCGGGCGCGCAGATGTTTGACATTCGCGTGACCAATTCCGTCTGGAATCGTGATACGACCATGGGACGCATCGAGGGCATTCACTTTGAAAACATCGAGCTGGTGGGCAAGCCGGGCATCGAGTATCTGCCCGAAATGTCGCGCCTGCAGGGCTACAGCGACGAATGCGACATTCGCAATGTCACTTTCAAGAACATCCGCTTCCTGGGCAAGAGCGTCCGCTCGGCCGAGGAGATGGGCCTGCTCGTGATGGATCACGTCCATGACGTGAGCTTCGAGTATGATCCCGAGATTCAGGCGCTGGGCCATGCGGCGGTGACGGTGACTTCGGATTTTGAGCGCGGCGAGGACGGGCTGTATCGCGGTACGGTGCGTGCTGTGGCGAAAAACAGTGGTGATGTGCCGGTGACGGCCAACATCTGGCTGGCGGTTTCGCCGGTCAACACGGCTTCCTTCGATCAGGTGTCGCGCGCTCTGGCGCTTCAGCCGGGGGATCAGGCCGAGTTCGAATGGCCGGTGACGCTGCCCGCTGGCCGCTATGTCCTGCGTATTCAGTCCGACGAGGCGGCGGTTGAGCCGGGCTGGCAGCTGGTGACGCTTGAGCTGAAGCTGGGCGAAACGCCGGTTGAGTATCCCTTCGTCAATTATTACTGTGATCGTCTGGCCAAGGCGCGCCTGAGCGTGAAGAATGACCGGCTGGTGATCGAATCGGACGCGCTTTTGCGCACCGACGCCAGTCTGACGGTCTATTCGGCTATGCCGGCGGAGGAGTTTGACGGCGAGGTCAAGTTCACCGTCGAGGAAACCGATATGGGCGAAGCGCCGGCTGTGCTGCTGGGCCATCATGGTCTGGAACTGGCGCCGCAGCTGCGCTGCCCGGCTGAGATCACCTATGTCTTCAAAAACGAGCCGCGCGTGCGCGAAATTCGCCAGAACGTCGCCACGCCTAACGCGGCCGGCAGCGCCAGTTTCTCCTTTGAAGAGCTAGGGCTGGACGCGGGAACGCGCGCCTTCTGGCTGGAGCTTGAGGTTCAGTTCCCCGAGGTGAAGAAATACCGCTATCCCTACACGCTGTTCCACTCGGTCAAGCCGGGCGAAATAGCC
>CAYOTH010000339.1:0-2653 GCA_964406835.1 uncultured Oscillospiraceae bacterium | reverse complement strand
GAAGGTGTACGAGGTCGAGTTCAAGGAAGCGCAGGTCAAGCTGGCCGAGCTGAAGGCGCGCACCGAGGCCGAGAGCAAGACCGTCGATCCTGAGGCGCTGGCGCGCTATCGCCAGATCAAGCAACACGCCATGCCGCCTATGGCCAAGATTAACGGCGATCGCTGCGGCGGCTGCAATATGACGCTGCCGGCGGCTGTGCTGGGCCGTCTGGGCGGAAGCGAGATTGTCGAATGCGACAACTGCGGCCGCATCCTCTTCATTCCCACCGCCGAATAAAAATCAACCGCCGTTTCAGCGCGTTTGTGCGTTGAAGCGGCGGTTTTTTGCTGTCAGCCCCATAGGCGTCCTGGCCTCAGCTTAACTTAAAAAATGGCTTCGGCAAATTACATAAGCGCTTAGAGGTTTGAAATGGAGCGAGCCTTCATCATCAGAAACATGGCGTTTTGATAGCCGTCCCTGTCAGCATTTTGCCCGTTCAGTCGCAAAAAGAGCGCTGAAAACGCCTGCGAAAGGCGGTATAGAGGCGTTTCCGGGGCGGTCTTTAAGCCATTGCAGCGCACAAACAGCTCAAACAGGGCGGTGTCCATGGCGTTTAGGCACTGAGCGTGGGCAGCCGGGTCGGCTTTTTCCAAAATCTCCATCCCATACAAAAGCATATTAAAGCAGCCTGAAAAGCGAAACAGCGCCGAGCCTCTTTGACAGGCCGCCCACGCCGCATAGCCCGCTTCGCTTTCGCGGGCATAGCCGCCCTGGTGCGCCAGTTCGTGCGTCATGGTGAAGGGAAGCATGAGCGGCAAATCGTCGCTATTGATATAAGCGCGCCCGTTTAAGGGAAAATAAATTCCGGCCAGCAGCGCCCCGGCCGGGGAATCGGCCAGATCGCATGAAGAAAGCGCAAGGTTTTGTCCGCATTCAAGCGAGGCAAGCCGTTCAGCCTCGCTGCGTATGTCCTCCAGCGAAAGGCTTTGAGCGGCGGATTGAGCCGATGGCCGCAGTGCTTCGGCCTCGCTAATCAGACGCAGGCATTCCCGGTAAAGCGCTTCGCTTGAAGAAGCGGCCTTAAGTAGCGGCGTGCAGCCATAAAGCGGCGCCCACAAGATGGCATAGGGCATCATCACAAGACACAAAAGGCGCGCCAGCGTGCGCTTTTTTCCATGCCGCTGCGCTAAAATCAGACAAAGCGCCAGAAACGTTAGAGCGATCAGGCCGGGCAGGAAGGCGGGGCAGCGGCGCAGAACAGCCGAAAGCCAAAAGAAGGCCTGTTCTTTGTATAGATCGGCAAAGCGCGGGCAGGCCTGCGCGGCGAGGACTGGCAGCGCGCTTAAAACCAGCACGGCGCTTAAAAAACGGTCGGCTTTCAAGGCCTATCGCCTCCCGGAATGAGTGTATACACATTATCTCATGATTTTAAGCACAATTCAAATGAAATTCTTGCCTGTCTGTCCCTTGCAATTTAACATAGATCGACTATAATAAAGAGGATTGCACGAAAGGAGAGGTTCGTAAAAATGGATAATCAGATTCGTCTTGCTATCAACCACTTGATGGGCGATTTCCTCGGCATGCAGTACGGCATCGACCGTTCCGCCGTGGATGACATGGACATCTATCTCAAGCGCGCTCACGCCGTCGTTGAGGCCAACCGCGGCAAGGGCATGCAGGGCTGGATGGAACTGCCCTATAACCAGGATGAGATCGTTAAGCATATTGAAGAGGTGGCCGCCAAGGTGCGCGATCGCTTCGATACGTTTGTTGTTCTGGGCATCGGCGGTTCTGCGCTGGGCCCGGCCGCTGTACAGCAGGCGCTCAATCACCTGCACTACAACGACCTGCCCAAGGAGAAGCGCGGCGGCCCCCGTCTCTACATCGAGGATAACATCGATCCCGAGCGCATGGCGGCTCTGCTGGATGTCATCGACCTGAAGACCACCTGCTTCAATGTGATCTCCAAGTCCGGCGGCACGGCTGAAACTATGAGCCAGTACCTTATCATTCTCGATGCGCTCAAGCGTGAAGTGGGCGACAGCTATGCCGAGCATATCATCGCCACCACCTCCGAGAACCGCGGCCATCTGATCAAGATTGCCAACGAAGAGGGCTACGAGAAGTTCTATATTCCCGAGAGCGTCGGCGGCCGTTTCTCCGAGCTGAGCCCGGTGGGCCTGCTGGCGGCGGCTGTGTGCGGCATTGACATCCGCGGCCTGCTCGAGGGCGCGCGCATGATGGACGAGCGCTGCAAGACCGACGATGTGTGGAAGAACCCCGCTCTGCTGGATGCGGCGCTGATGTACATCGCCATGCAGGATATGGGCATGAACATGTCCGTTATGATGCCCTACGCCGATTCCCTGCGCCTGATTGCCGACTGGTATGCGCAGCTGTGGGCCGAGTCCCTGGGCAAGAATGTTACCAAGAAGGGCATGGCCTGCAATGTGGGCTCCACGCCGATCAAGACGCTGGGCGTCACCGATCAGCACAGCCAGTTGCAACTCTACACCGAGGGCCCGTACGACAAGGTGCTCACCTTCCTGAAGGTCGAGTCCTTCCGCAACGAGACGCCCATCCCGCATGGCTGCGAGGAAGTACCGGATGTGGCCTTCCTGGGCGGCAAGAGCCACAATCAGCTGATTGAGGCCGAGCGCATGGGCACCG
>CAYOTH010000338.1:0-2676 GCA_964406835.1 uncultured Oscillospiraceae bacterium | reverse complement strand
CTTAACGCGCTTATCGGATGCCATCTGCGACACCTCCTATTGAAAAGTATGAGAAATAAACCCCTTGAACACGCCTTACTACTTTATCACATCCGGGCGTCTTTGTCAATCGCTTTAGGAAAATTCCTACACAAATAACATTGCGTCACCTCAAATCAGCGTGAAATCGTACAGCTTCCAGGTATCTCCCTGCCGGACGAAGAGCAGATTATAGGCTGTCGGATAGATTTCAGGATCGGCCTTGCGATACTGAATCTGATAATCGTAGTGCGCCTCAACCGAGAAGCAGTCCTCGGAATAGCTGATGTAGTTGTCGATGCGCATATTGAGGAAATCATATCCCGTATGCGAAACCACCCACTCGTTGTCATAGGCATCGACATAATCCGCTGCCGGAGAATCCTCGACGATGCAGTCTCGCTTAAGGCGATAAGCCTTGTAGTCGTCGGTCATAAAGCAGGAAAGCTTTCTGACAACCTCTATGACGCGCTCCTCATGCATAGCAAGATCTTCATCGTCATAGTTAAAGGCAGCCATGTAGGATTGCCCCTGCTGCTCCACAGCGTTTTCCTGGCCGCGCCAGTCGGTCACTGTCACGTTTCCCACGTCAAAATAGCGTTCAAACGCATAGACCTTGGCCGTGGGAACATGGGCGCCTTCCGGTAGCTCAAGCGCGGTTTCAAACAGCGCCAGGCCATCCTCCGTCACAAAGCTATCGTCCAGCGTCACGCCGTCTACGCTGACCGTAGAACGCGCCGGAGCCGTCACAGTGTAGGTTGTCGTCCGAAGGACGTAAAGCGTCACATCGTCCAGCACCCACTGCTTAAAACCGCTCTCATCCGCCGTTTCACTCTGACGCAGCGTAAAATCGCCGATCTTTTCGCCGTCCGCCATGACGTTATACAGTTTAGTGTTGGCCTCGCCGCTATAGCCCTCCGACCAGGTGATCTCGCGGTTCCCCAGCAGAGCCGTCATGTACTGCACATACTGCTCGGTCGTTTCATGCTGAGCCGAAAAAACCGATTGATCCTCCCAGCGATACAGCGTCTGATAATCGCGGCTGGTAAAGGGCATAGCCGCCGTCTCGGCCGCATATTTGGGCTGAGAGGCTTCGTAGCCGGTCATATAGTCGTTCAGCTTGCTCTTGCCGATATGCACGGCAATCAGCACAGCGATGATCGCCAGCGCATAGACGCTGTAAAAGATCGCCGTGTGGATTTTGCGCCGCTTGCGGCGACGCGCCTTGGCCGTTATGCGCTTGGATTTCGAATGTGCCTTGACGTTTTTCTTAGCCTCGTTCATAACGCGCCTCCTCTCACTGAACGACAAAGGTCGTCGGAATGCGGCGGGATCCTGTCACGGCCACGCCGTCGTTGAGAATCTCGCCTTCGTAAACCATATTGGACGAAGAACCGCCGTCCAGATTGCAGGCGTTGACCGCGCCGTAGCGCACCATGATCTCCACCAGATCCGCCATGCTCGCACCCATGCTGTTGACCTGTCGGCCGTCGATGACCAGCATGAGCACCGCGCCGTCGGCACGCTGGCCGATGGCCGTGCGCGGGTTCAAGCCGGAGCTGACGCCCTCAAACTGAGCTGGCTCGCCGTTGACCACCAGCGCCGGGCCAAAGGAAACCGCATCGCGTAGCTCCAGCTCCTTGGCCTGCGCCCGGGTGAACTTGCCCACCATCAGAATGTTGTTCTTATCAAAGCCCACAGTCGTATGCTCGGAACCGCCTTCCGAATTGCAGATTTCGCCGCCTGCAATCGTCAAGCCGCTGGGCATGCCGCCGTTACCCGTTCCGCCATTGTCGGAGAACGCGCCACCATTGATGGCCGCCACGGCGTCGTACTTCTCAGCAATCTCGTCAATATGCATACCGCCGCGGCCGTTTGAGAAGTTATCGCTGGAAACACCCACCTTCACGCGCGAAGGATCCTTGATAATCATCATCCAGCCCTTGTAGGTCGGCCCGGTAATCGTCTCAACGACAATGTCGCCCTCGGCTTCAACCGGCGTCTCGCCCTCCTGAACGGGCTCGGGCGTGGCAATGACAATCAGGCTGGCGTCCGTCTGATCGTCGCTTTCAATCAGCCGGTTCCGGTTCTTGATTTCTTCCACTTCTTCAGCAGAATAGTACAGATACGGCACGAACTTGCCCGCGCTGCTTTCAAGCAGCGATATGGTCAGTATATCGCCCGCCGTCTGCGAAGGGCCGCTGAAAATCACGCCCAGCAGCTGATAGGCGGCAAACATCACCAGGGCCAGGAGCGTAAACAGGCTCAATACCGATCGCCTGACAATGCGCGCAATCATCTTGCGGCGGCGCTTTTTCAGCTTTTCAGCCTTCGTCAGCTTACCGGTCGTCGGCGCGCTTTGACGGACGGACGAAACACGCTTCTTCTTTTTCTTAACCGACTTCGTATCCTCGAGGGTCATGAGCATCCTCCCTGCATGTGCAGCCGCCGCCTATCGCCGCGGCGCTTTTCTGAAAGCATTGTGCCGGCCCAAGCTTCTAAAAGCCAACCAGATCCTGGAAATACCCATAGACAAAGACACGTTCCATGCCACAAAAGCATGGAACGTGCATGAATACTGGAATATCAGCGATGATTCAGAGATTATTCCATGATCTTGGTAACAACGCCGGAACCAACGGTGCGACCGCCTTCACG
>CAYOTH010000337.1:0-2690 GCA_964406835.1 uncultured Oscillospiraceae bacterium | reverse complement strand
CTCTATTATATCAGAAAAGGCCGCTTTTTGCGACCTTTTTTGACAGGCTGGGCCCGACCGGAAAGAAAGTTTCCAGTCGGGCTGTGTTTGTTCTCCGTCAAACAGGTGATATAAGCTCCCAGTTCAAGGGGGCATGAAAAGGGCTTTGGTTCATGTCATTTGGTTCCATGGCCGAGGAAACAGTCCGTAATTGATCGTGCAGATTTTCGACGCGTTCTGGCCCGGGCAATCGAAGGATAGGCCCGGGCATTCCTACTTCCGGCGCATGTTCCAGTTTATGAACCAATCAGCAGCACGCCAAGGTCGTTGACATTGGTGCCGGTTGCGCCGGTTTTAATCAGGGCTTGCGCGCGTTCCAGAGCATGATAGGCGTCGTTGTCCTGAAGCACGGCTTCGATGTCGATGTTCAAAAGACGCAGTTTGTCCAGCGTTTCTCCGTCCACACAGGCGCCGGCTGCGTCCGTAGGGCCGTCGCGTCCGTCGCTGCCGATGCTCAAAAGCGCGGCGTTGAGGCCGTGCAGCGCCGAAGCGGCGCAGAGCGCCAGCTCCTGATTACGTCCGCCCAGGCCGTGTCCGCGCACATGCACGACGGTTTCGCCGCCGACAATGAAGGCGCGTTTGCCGCGGCCGGACTGCGTGCGAGCCATGGTTCCCAGAAACCGCCCCGCTTCACGCGCTTCGCAGTTCAGGCAGTCGGTCAGGATGAACGGCTCATACCCCAGAGAACGAGCTGTTTCGGCGGCGGAGGTACACAAAAGGGCCACGCTGCCGATGATTTCGCTTTGGACGTTCTCCAAAGAACGCGGCGGCTCGACACCAAGCAGCGCGTGCGCCCGGTCACTGAGCGGCAGGTGATATTTTTCGGCCAGGCGTAGGGCTTCGCCGGTCGGACTGGTATCTGCGGTCGCTGGTCCGGAGGCGATCATATCCAGCCGATCGCCCAAAACATCGCTGAGTACCAGCGCAAGCAGGCGGGCCGGGCGGCAGGCCTGAGCGAATTTGCCGCCCTTGACTGCGCTCAGACGCTTTCGAATGGTGTTGATTTCAACGATGTCCGCGCCGCTGCGCAGCAGGCAGTCGGTGAGTGCAGCCAGCTCGTTGGCGGGAATCAGCGGCTTTTCAAACAGCGCGCTACCGCCGCCTGAAAGCAGGAACAATACACGGTCGTCCGGCGTCAGATCCCGCACGGCCTCAAGTGCCGCTTGGGCGCCGCGTTGGGAGTTTTCGTCGGGAATGGGATGCCCGGCCTCGATGATTGTGCAACCGGGCAGCGCGCCCTGGGCGCAGCCATAGCCCGTGACGATGACTCCTGCGTCAAAGCGGGCCCATTCAAGCGCCGAACGGGCCATGCTCCAGCCGGCCTTGCCGACGGAAATCAAAATCAGCCGTCCGGGCGCTTTGAGAAAATCCTGATGCCGGGCCAGCGCCTGACAGACGGCGGGGCCGGGGCGGGCCGCATCGATGGCGCGCTGGGCGATGAAGAGCGCATCTTCGCGAAGTGACATGGCAAATCCTCCTTGAACGATCAGGGCTTACGCTTTGCGCACGAACTGATTGAGCGCGCGGTCGTATTGCCAGCTGAGGGCGCTCATGCGCGCTTCAAGCACGGCGAGATCCTCTTCCAGATCATCGCACAGCTCGCTGAGTGAGGCATATTTATCGCGAAGAAGCGTGTTGAGGTAGCTGGGCAGAATCATGGGATCGCGGGGCAGCATGGGCAAAACCTCCTTGAAAAAGCCGATTCGATGGACAAGCTTCGGCACGGTCATAATTTTGTTGCATTGTGTTTACAGCCTGTGACTGGATTGCGCGCAGGCAATTGGATATACTTAAATCAGCGTCGGGCCGTGTTCTTATTATAGCACAGGCGGCGCTTGTCCGTCTAGAGGGGCGGAAGGTGACCGACAGAGAACGCCTCGAAAAAGAAGGCGTTTTGCGTTTGAACAATCACATAAAGGAGGAAAGTCAGTGAAACAGGTCAACAAAAAGCCGCTGATATTCTACTATCTGGTGGCCATGGGAGTCTTGCTGCTCTTCAATTGGCTGCTGTTTCCGAGGCTGCTGGGGCAGCAGGTGGAGGAAGTGGATTACGGTACATTCCTGACGATGCTGGAGGAAAAGCAGGTCTCTCAGGTTCAGGTGGAAAGCGACATCATCTATTTCCTGGATGTGGATGAGAAGCCCAATATCTATCAGACGGCGACCTTTAACGACCCTGATCTGGTCAACCGGCTGAAGGATTCCGGCTGCAAGTTCGGCGAAGTCAAGGCGCAGGAAATGTCCCCGCTGATGAGCTTTGTGGTGACGTGGATTCTGCCCATTGCACTCTTTGCAGTGATCGGGCAGCTGATGTCGCGCTTTTTGATGAAGAAGATGGGCGGCGTCGGCCCCAATGCCATGCAGTTTGGCAAGAGCAATGCCAAGATGTATGTAGCTTCGGAAACCGGCATTAAGTTCGAGGATGTTGCCGGTGAGGACGAGGCCAAGGAAGCGCTTCAGGAAATTGTCGATTTTCTGCACAATCCGGACAAATATAAGCAGATCGGCGCGAAGATGCCCAAGGGCGCGCTGCTGGTCGGCCCGCCCGGTACGGGCAAAACGCTGCTGGCCAAGGCTGTGGCCGGCGAGGCTAATGTGCCGTTCTTCTCGATTTCCGGCTCGGAATTTGTCGAGATGTTTGTGGGCATGGG
>CAYOTH010000336.1:0-2707 GCA_964406835.1 uncultured Oscillospiraceae bacterium | reverse complement strand
CTCTATTATATCAGAAAAGGCCGCTTTTTGCGACCTTTTTTGACAGGCTGAGGCCATGCTTCGTTTTAAACGGAAGCATAGCCGCTTTTTAAGGATATCACTTCCTCCTTGGCCAAAGGTTTTGCGCCCTTCACGTTTTTCCGCTGGCGATTGTCTGCCCGATCGCCCCAAATTCTCTTAAAAACACAGCCTTTCAGCTCTCGAAATGGCGATGGCATCCCGAACAGCCGTGAGCAGACGAGCTTGAAAAAAGCACTTTCCATATTCATCATTCTGCTTCTACGCCAAACCGTGAAAAAGCAACCAAGTCTCCCCGCCCAACACACCGATTTTCCCAAGCCCCTTCTCTTCGCCGAACCTTGACCAGGCGCTTTCAAGCTTCGTCGTTTGGATTCCATGGAAGCAACCAAAACCGAAATAGGCAGCTTAAGCAACACCAGATGAGAACGAGCAACGCCTGCCTCCGCCCCGTGAAACATATCCCTGCGCAAATTTTCCTAAGCCCCTTTGCCGAAAGTGACGAGAATATTGAACGGTGCATTCAAGCTGTATCATTGGATTCGATAGAAGCAGCCGAAAGCGGAAAAGTGCCCCAAGCGAAGAAACCCTTCCGTACGGCTCGTCTGCCTTGCTGAAGCGCCTGTAAATGCCATGCTCAACTTCCCTTTTAAACGGCGAAGGACATTTTGCGCCTTCCGTGCCGAACGAATCTTTCGCGCATCTTGCATTTTCGCCTCCATCCATTGTATAATAGACAGGACGGCTTTGGTCGTCCTGTCAACGACTTTTCAATGCACAAGGAGGGCTTATCCCATGAAAGTGCTGATGATTAACGGCAGTGCACGCGAAAACGGCTGCACGGCGGCGGCGCTGGCCGAAATGGCATCCATCCTGAAGGAGGAAGGCATCGATTCGGAGATCGTCTGTCTGGGCGGCGCGCCGCTGCGCGACTGCATTGGCTGCGGCGCCTGCTCGCAATTGGAGAACCGCTGCGCCTTTGACGACGATCTCATCAATGAGCTGATCGACAAGGCGCGCTCGGCAGACGGCTTCGTCTTCGGCTCCCCGGTCTATTATGCCCACCCCAGCGGACGGCTGCTCTCCGCGCTTGACCGCATGTTCTATGCCGCCTCCCCCGTTTTCCGCGGCAAGCCCGGCGCCACCGTGGTTTCGGCCCGGCGCGCCGGCACCACGGCCTCGCTCGACGTGCTGAACAAGTATTTCGGCATCACCGGCATGCCGCTTGCCGGCTCGACCTACTGGGGCATGGTGCATGGCAGCCGCGCTTCGGAAGTCGCCTGCGACACTGAGGGCCTGCAGACCATGCGCAATCTGGCGCGCAATCTCGCCTACCTGATGAAATCAGCCGCACTGGCCCGCGAAAACGGCCTGAGCGCCCCGTCCATGGAGCGCGGCAACCGCACCAACTTCATCCGCTGACCAACGTTCCCAACGCAAGAAAGAAGGATATACGCATGAATTTCGAACCGCTGCGCCAATACATGGCCTCGCTGATTGAGCGGGGTGTTCCCGGCCTGGAGTTGGCCGTCTGCCGCGATCACGAGGTGATCTTTCACGAATGCGCCGGCTTTTCCGATGCCGATCGCACCCACGCCGCCTCACCTCAGGATCGCTACTGGCTCTATTCCTGCACCAAGCCGCTGACCGCCGCATCGGCCATGCGTGCCCTGGAGCAGGGGCTTTTCCGTCTGGAGGATGCCGTGGGCGACTATCTCCCGGCTTACAAGGACGTCTATTGCCTCAAAAACGGCGAACGCGTCCGCCCCGAAACGACCATGACCATTCGCCATCTCATGACCATGAGCGCCGGGCTGAACTACAACACGAACCGCGATTCCATTCGCCGCGTTCAGGCGCTGAACAACGGCTGCGCCACCACCGTGCAGATTGCCGAAGCGCTGGCCGAGGATCCGCTCGATTTCGAGCCGGGCGCGCGCTTTCAGTACAGCCTGTGCCATGATGTGCTGGGCGCGGTCATTGAACGCGCCAGCGGACAGACGCTGCGCGAGTATATGCGCGCGGTTCTCTTCGATCCGCTGGACATGACGCAAACCGATTTTGATACGTCCGATAAGCCGGAACGTCTGGCGACGCTCTTCTCCTACGACAGCCAGGCCGACTGCGTGCGGCCCCATGCCTCGAAAAACGACTTTGTGCTCTCGCCCTGCTATTACAGCGGCGGCGCAGGCGTCGTCTCCTGTGTCAGCGATTATCTGGCCTTTGCCGACGCCATGGCCTGCGGCGGCGTGGGGGCCAACGGCGCGCGCATCCTCAAGGCTGAAAGCATCGATCTGTTGCGCGCCGAACATCTCTCCGCCTTCTCCGCCATTCAGAAGTTCAGCTGTACCTGTGGCCCCGATTACGGCTACGGCCTGGGCGTGCGCACCCGCAGCCACTTCAACGAGGGCGTCTTCAGCGCGCTGGGCGAATTTGGCTGGGACGGCGCGGCGGGCGCGGATCTGCTGGTCGATCCCGAGCATCATCTCTCCATGGTCTATGCGCAGCATGTGCTCAACTGGCCGCCCATGGTCGGCTGCGTACATCTTCAGCTGCGTGATCGGCTCTATCCCCTCCTCGGCCTGGCCTGAGGCACTAAACAACCCTAAAATCATAACCACCCATTGAATGGGTGGTTCAGCCTGTCAAAGAATCCACAATGCGACCTCGCAATGCGTCTTCTTATGCG
>CAYOTH010000335.1:0-2718 GCA_964406835.1 uncultured Oscillospiraceae bacterium | reverse complement strand
GATAGGTGGAGCCCAGCTCGGCGACGACCGGGTCGCTGGTGAAGACGGACAAAACGACCGAGGGCGCAAAGAGCGCCACCAGCGTAAAAAGAATCGAGACGGCCAGCGCGCTGATGGTGGCCAGGCCGAAGCTCTTTCGGATGCGGTCGATATCGCCCACGCCCCAATACTGGGCGATGAACACGCCAGCGCCCGAGTTAAAGCCGAACATCACCAGATTCAGCAGCCAGGCCCACTGACCGGCCATGCCGACGGCGGCCAGCGCCGTATCGCCCAGCACGCCGATCATGATGGTATCGACCAGCGTGAAGGAACAGACGAGGATATTCTGAAGGGAAATCGGGATGGCCAGCCGAAGCGAATAGCTCCAAAACGACCGGTTTCCTAAGTATGTCGAAAGGCCTTTGTTACGCTGCATCGGTTAGTTGTCTCCTTGCGTTTCGGCAAAGCTGACGGTGGCCGTCTGCTCGTTGCCGTCGTAATCGGTGATGTAGATGGTGGCCGTCATGCCGTCCTCGCTCCATTCGACCAGATCAATACCCGAATTGGTGACCAGATCCGCACCGGCATCGGCCTGATAGAAGAACTTGCCGACAGTCGGATAGGCGGCATAGATGTAATCGTAGCTGATGGAATCCTCATTTTGCGTGAGGGTTTCCATGTTGGCGCGCCGGGTGATGATCATCCGGTTGCCGGTCGGGCTGGTGTAATAGGCAGCGGGCGTTTCACCGTAGGAAATGTAGGTCATGCACAGCGACACGGCAATTACGAGAATGGCCAGTATGACCGAAATCATGCACCAGAGCGTGACCAGGCGGGGCGTTTTGCGTCGAATGCTGCGGAACAGCTTGAGTGCCAGCGCGCCCAGAAGCAGCACCGGCACCGCCGCCGTCGCCGCGATATAGACCCAGAACCAGAAAAACAGCACGTTGCCGCCGGGAATGGTGATGAAGGCGGCCAGACAGATGGCCAGAACAAGCGAGCCGATGAGCAGAAGACGCTCGGGCAGCGGGCCGAAGGGAGCCGCATAGCCTTCGTCGAGGGGAGAACCGTAAGAAAGACGCCGCATAATGTGTGATTCCTCCTGAAGCCAAATAATTTTCTCTATTATAGCACACTTTTATGAAACAATTAAGCCGTGATGCGTGATATACGCACATTTTACGCTCCGGCCATATTGGGGCGGAATATGGCGGAAATTGGCAGAATGGCGGGCTGATTGACGAGTGTATTTTACACGGCATTGACTGAAAGGAAAACAAAGCAATGGTATAATTGATTCATACACGCAACGAATTTATGAACTGTTAAGGAGGATATACTATGGCGAAGAAGAAGGGGAAGCGGCGCGGCGGCTGCCTGGCGGTGCTGCTGGGCGTCATTGTGGTGCTGGCGGTGGTGCTGGCCGGCGCTTATATCGCGGCGCGCAAGGTGCCTGTGAATATTCCGCAGGCTGAAGACGCCGAGGAGATGGCGGTCAACGAGGATCTTTCCGGCGAGTGGGTCAATATCATGCTTTTGGGCGCGGATGATGATCCCATGCCCCGAACCGATACGATGATCATTGCCTCGATTCACAGCGGCACCGGCGAGGTGAAGCTGACGTCTCTTATGCGCGATATGTATGTCGCCATTGACGGACACGGCAGCAACAAGATCAACGCGGCCTCCCGCTTTGGCTGCATGGCGGCGGACGGCGATATTGAAGAGGGCATTAAGCTGACGCTCAAGACGGTCAATCAGTGCTTCGATATGAACATCAGCAAGTATGCCATGGTCAATTTCAGCGCCTTTGCCTATATCGTCGAGGAGATCGGCGGCATTGACGTCAGTGTGACCGAAAACGAAATGTACAGCGTGAATCAGTTGATGGACGATATGCGCGTTCTGTATACGAACATTGAGCTGCCCAAGAACGACCTGAAGGAGCATGGCGACAGCGTGCATCTGGACGGCATGCAGGCGCTGGCCTATGTGCGCATCCGCAAGCTGGATTCTGACTATAACCGCACCAGCCGCCAGCGTCAGGCGCTCAAGGCGGTCATGGACAAGGCCATTGCCATTCGCGACCCCGGCACGCTGATGGACATCTATTCCGTGGTGATGGATCGCATTACCACTAACCTGACGACCGACGAAATTCTGAAGCTGGGCGTCAAGGTGGTGACCAACGGCGCGGGCTTCAGCGAACTGCGCATTCCGGCCGACGGCACCTATAGCAGCGAAAGCATCAAGGGCATGTCCTGCCTGGTGCCGAATCTGGAGAAGAACACGACGCTTCTGCATGAGTTCATTTACGGCGCGGAAGAGGCCGAGGAGCCGGATGCGGCCTAAAGCCTATGGGCTGATGGCTTTCCTTAGAATATCAAAAGCGCGGCGAAGCCGGTGTGTTCCGGTTCGCCGCGCTTTTTGTCACTGCATGGTGGTGACGTTGCGCGCGATGCTGTCAATCTGCTGTTCAAGCTCGCGCTCAGACACGCCCTGGGCCAGTTGATCGGCGATGGTGTTGATCTTGTCAACATCTTCCTTTTCGCTGGTGACGGCGACGGTCTTTATGGCCGGGTCGGCCTGCTGAACCTCGCTGGCGACCAAATCGTGAATGCGCTCGGTCATTCCGCCTTGATATTCCTTGGCGAAGGTCACGCCGACCAGTGCGCTCGAACCGGCCACAACGACGCGGCTTGATTCGATTTCGCTGAGCAGATTGATCTTCTGCTC
>CAYOTH010000334.1:0-2718 GCA_964406835.1 uncultured Oscillospiraceae bacterium | reverse complement strand
GAAGAGACACATCAGCCAGGCTGCGCACAAGGCGAAGCCTGGCAGGACGCGGGGGAAACGGGGGATTACTCGGCGTCAGCTATCTCAACCGGAACGATCATGTCGGTCAGGCCGTACTTCTCGGCGATTTTGGCAACGGTGCCGTCCTGAGTCAGCTCGATGATGGCCTGGTTAACCATTTCGGTGGCGTCGCTGCCGGTGCGGAAGCCGATGCCGTACTCCTGCTGGCCGAAGTTCATGTCGATGTTGACGCACAGGTCTTCATAGTCGGTGCCTTCGCCCACCATGGCCAGAGCGCACACGCTGTCCACCACGGCGACATCGGCAATGCCGGATTTGACTTCCATCAGCGCCTTGGCCATGGAATCAACGGCCGTGAAGGTCGCGCCGGCGAAGTATTCCTTGGCGTTCACTTCGGCGCCGTCATCCTCTTCGATGGTGCCAAGCACCTTGGCCTCGCCCGTGGAGCCCTGCTCGGCCACAACGTAGCGGCCGTTCATGTCAGCCATGATTTCCTCTTCCTTGTCGGCCTTCATGACCATCGACTGCGCATTGTACAGGTAGGGGCGGGACATGCTCATGTTCTGCTTACGCTCCTCAGTGATGCACATGCCGTTCCAGATGGCGTCGATGTTCTTGGCGTTGAGCTCGATCTCCTTGGAATCCCAGTTGATCTCGATGAACTCGGCTTCCACGCCCAGCTTCTCGCACACGGCCAGGGCCAGCTCAGTGTCAAAGCCGATCAGCTCTTCGCCCTCGTAGTAGTTCATCGGCGCAAAGAGCGTGATGCCAATGGTCATCTTGCCCTTTTCCTGAATGTACGCCCAGTCGGACTGCTCCTCGGCCATCGCCGCGCCCAGAGAGAAAACCATCATCAGAACCAGAACCATGCTCAGAATCTTTTTCATTGTGTCGTCCTCCTTAATCTCTCACCAAAGTGCTTGATTGATTTATCACTTTGCCGTGGTGAATCAACTTGGCTATACTATACCACTGCACCATACTAAAGTCAAGGGGCTTTTTGCGAATTAACATGACTTATACAAAAGGGGTGCGCAGTCAGGTGCGGCAGTGCGCGGGAAGAAAGAGGAAGCGGGGCGAGGCAGTCAAGGGGATGCGGCGTGCGGGTCAGCGCAGCGGCTTCATGTGGGAGAGGATAGAGTAAGCGCGAGGCGGCGCGTGGTTTGCCGGGGCGAGGCAGTTTGCGGGAGGCAGTGCGGCGATTTTGTGCGGTAAGTTAGAAGAAACGCGAGGCGGTGCGGGCTTGCGGGGGATGCGGTACGCGAGATGGCGCGTCCGGCTTCTTGCGGGAAAAAAGAGGAAGCGCGGAACTCTGCTGGGACGTGGGAGGGATGCGCTGGGCGCAAGTCTGTTGTGCGTTTGCAGGAGGTTTTCAGGCGGGATAGGGCACGTTCAGCGGGCGCGTTAGGCATCGAGGTCTTCTTTGCGGCAGGGAGGATTGGGCATATGGTTTTGGCGGCGTGCGCGAGCATCAGAAAGGCGCGGCGGTATGAGGAAGGGCGTTGAAGAGGCGCACGGCCTTGACAGGGCGCAATGGTTTGGCTATACTTCCTTATAAGGAGCGACAAAGGGGGATAACGGGATGTGGAAAAAGCTTTATGAGGCGGCGAGAGCGGTGCAGCACGGGCGGGTGATTTCGCCCTTTATCGAGGCGGGCGGCGTGGCTGCGGCGATTTTGACACGGCAGGGCCATATTTATACGGGCGTCTGTCTGGACACGGCCTGCGGGCTGGGCATGTGTGCGGAGCGCAATGCGATCGCGCGAATGATTACCGAGGGCGAAAGCCAGATTGAGCGGCTGGTGGCCGTCATGCCGGACGGGCGCGTCGGTTCGCCGTGCGGGGCCTGTCGGGAACTTTTGCGCCAGATGGATAAGGACAGCGGGGAGATTGAGATTCTTCTGGATCTTGAAACGGAGCAGACCGTGCGCCTGAAGGAGCTGACGCCTGACTGGTGGGGCAGCGTGCGCTTTGAAGAGGCAGAGCGGTAAGCGGCTTTGGCGCGGAACGTGAACCGGCGTGCCTTGGCGCGCTACTCTGTCGGTCTATGGGGGGTTCGCAGCCGTGGGCGCGTTTGGTATCGAGGCCTTCTTCTCGGCGGGGAGGATTGGGCATATGGTTTTGGCGGCGCGCGCGAGCATCAAAAGGCGCGGCGGTATGAGGAAGGGCGTCGAAGTGGGGCGCGGGACAGCTTTGGCGCGGGCCAGGCGTATGTTTTGAGCGGGCAGGGCGACATTTGAGCAGAAATCGGTTGCATCCGGGCGGGATATCTGATATGATGTAGACGTTGGATGAACAAAGGAAGCTTAAAAGGAGGAAAGAACATGGGAACTGCGATGATTGTTTTGCTGGTTATACTGGCTCTGGTGGTGCTTCTGTTTATGCTGGGGTACCTCAAAGCGCCGCCGGACACCGCCTATATCATTTCCGGCCTGAGCAAAAAGCGCATTCTGATCGGTAAGGCGGGCTGGCGCATTCCCTTTCTGGAGCGCGTGGATAAAATCTCCTTGCAGGTCATGACTGTGGACGTCAAGACCAGCGAGGCTGTGCCGACCAACGAATTTATCAACGTCATGGTGGACGGCGTGGCCAACGTCAAGGTTTCCAGCGACCCGGAGCTGCTCACCCGGGCGGCCGAGGCGCTGCTGGGCATGAAGCAGACTGAGCTGATCGCCATGGTGACGCAGGTGCTCGAGGG
>CAYOTH010000333.1:0-2745 GCA_964406835.1 uncultured Oscillospiraceae bacterium | reverse complement strand
GCGTTACTTCCCGCAGGATATTTTCTATACGCGTCCCCGGGGCGGCCTGTTTATCTGGTGCGATCTGGGCCATGGCATTGATACGCAGGCGCTGGCCCCGACCTGTGCGGCCAACAAGGTGGTCTATGTGCCGGGCTGCACGTTTATGGTGGATATGGATGCGCCGCGCAGTACGCTGCGTTTGAACTATTCGACGATGGATGACGAACGCATCGAAGAGGGCATAAGCCGTCTGGGCAAAATTTTCAGTGAGGTTATTCGATAAATATGGATAACGAAAGAGTTATGAAATATGCCTCTGATTCGGAATCGGAGCAGGTTCATGTGCTGACTATGGCGCATATGAACGGGGCGCAGCGCCTCTTCGGTGGGCAGCTGATGGCCTGGATTGACGAGGTGAGCGCGGCGGTTGCGCGGCGACATGCGGGCTGCCAGGTTACGACGGCGCTGGTGGACAAGCTGGAGTTTGCCAAGGGCGCTTTTCCCAATGACGTTATCGTGCTCAAAGGACGGCTCAACTATGTGGGCACCAGCTCCATGGAGGTGAGCGTCAAAACCTATCGCGAGGCCTTTGACGGCGAGCGGACGCTTATCAACAGCGCGCGGCTGATTATGGTTGCGCTGGACGAGCAGGGCAAGCCGTGCCGCGTGCCGGGGCTGATTCTCGAAACCGAAGAGGATAAGGCTGTTTGGGAACGTGGCCATGCGCGTGCCGAGGCCCGCAAGCAGCGCCTTCGGGAAGGCCGATAAAATTTAAAACAGATCAAAAAACTCCTGCTTTTGCGAACGAACGCTAAAAAGCAGGAGTTTTTTTAGGAAGGCAGGAGAAGAGCGGCGATAGAATCAGGTGTGTTTCGGCCGAATCTGCTTGATCATCAGCAGGGTCAAAACGCCCACAAAGGCGCGACCGAAGGATTCCACCCACATCAGCACCTGGACATTGCCAAACTTCAGCCCTCCCAGCGTGATGATCAAATCCGGGAAAGCGCCGACAAACCATGTGCCGAAGAGAACGCCTAAAAAGGCCAGGATGTTGACAAAGATGGTGTAAAAGGCCAGATAGCTGACGCGGTCGGAATCGGGCATGTTGATGTAGGGCAGATTGGAATAGGCGGTGTTGAGTGAGACGCCGAACAAATGCTGCGTAATGCGGACGACGGGCATCAGCCACAGGTAGTTGGCCGCTGTGACGAACGAATAGACAAAAGAGGGAAGGGCGTAGAGTATGGCGCTGACCGAAAAGACCGGCAGCCAGCCACAGCGGTTAATCAGGCGGTTGGTGGGCTTGATGAGCGCCAGCATGAAGAAGGGGTAGAGCATATTCAGCGTGAAGGTAAAGGTATAGCTGACCCCAACGTCGTTGAGCAGATAATAATTGATGGCCGAGGCGCTGGTATCCACAAAAAACGACCACAGGCCGATCAGGCAAAGGGTCTTCATGAATTTTGGCTGAGACAGCGGTTTGGTCAGAATATTGCTGAAGCGAATCGTGGCCACCGATTTTTCGTAAGGGTATTCGACCGGCATGAGCAGGAACCACAATTCCATCAGCGCCAGCGCAAAGGCCAGCATACGCAGTATGATGATGATCGTATAGGCATAGGGCGAGGCGGAAAAGGCATCGGCCACCAGGCTGGAAAGCAGCGCCGTGCCCAGGGAAACAAAGTTGGCGATCATCGAGCTGGTGGAAAAATACTCGGCACGGATGTGATCGGGAATAAAATTAAGGTGCCAGGCCGAATAGCCGCCGGCGAAGAGGGCGTTGATGATGTTGGCGGCGAAGATCAGTATGGCAAAGCAGAGCGTGCGCAGATCAGGATCGGCAACCAGCCACGGCATGACGGTCACGGCCAGAATCGTCAGCAGATAATAGGCCAGACGTCCGCCAAAGAGCACCCAGCGCCTGCGGGGAAAGCGCTCGAGAATGCTGGGGGCGAACACGGCAAAGCAGTTGGCAATGTAGGGGACGAAGGAAATGATGCCGATTTTGACCAGGTCAATGCCATTGTGCATCAAAAAGCTGGTGTAGAACAGTCCGCCCGTCAGCCAGCCGATGATGCCGGAGAGTATCGATGATGCCAGCATGACACTGCGGCCCTTCGCCTGTTCATCCTGAAAGTTGAACAGCGTATGAAACTCGGAATTTTTGAAAAAATGTCGCACGAACGGACCCTCCTGCCTTTTGTAAATTCCGACAGCTTTATTATAGCATTGAACGGGCATGCTTGCTACCCCCTCGGGCAAGAAAATTTGTGCGGCGCATGAATGCACAAAAGCCAGCCGCTGAATTAACAGGGCTGGCTTCGGGTCAGGTGGCTTACTTGAATTCGACGTTTTCGACTGTAACTTTGAAGAGAATAAAATGTTCCAGAGTGGCGGCGTCAAAGCGCTTTTGCAAAACGGGGCATTCCCTGAGCATTTGCCGCTTCAGCTCGGGTTGATCGCACGTCTCGGTCAGGCCGGTGATGCGGATCCACTCTCTTGAGTCGCTCTTTTTAGCGACGATTTGAATGTGCGCGTTTTCCTGCATTTGGCGGTGCGCGTCATTCATGTCATTGGTGGCAAGGTATAGTTTGTCGCCCACTTCCATGACGGCGCCAAAGGGTCTTCCGGCCGGATAATCCCCATTGATGGACAATACGAAAAATGGACCGCACGCTTTGAGAAATTCATAAGCTTTGCTCATAAGACAGCCCGTCAAAAAAGGTCGCAAAAAGCGGCCTTTTCTGATATAATAGAGGCGGT
>CAYOTH010000332.1:0-2745 GCA_964406835.1 uncultured Oscillospiraceae bacterium | reverse complement strand
CCCAGAAGCGTGTTGCCGTCGGTGATGAGCAGATCCTTGCCGATGCAGGCGTTCAGGTGGCCATAGACGCTGGGGCTGAGCACCGGCGCGCCGCTTTCATTCATGGCGATGTCGCCGCCCTGATAGTTTTGGATGATGTGCGCCTTCATCGGCAGAGCGGGCGCATCGTCCACGGTATCCATGTGGGCGATCAGGCCAATGACCGGCTGGCCGGGCGTATTGCCCTTCAGCGTGGCGTAAATGTAGCCGTGCTTGTCCTGATGCGCATCCTCAAGGCCCAGCGCCTTCATTTCTTCGACCAGCGCCCGGCCGAAGACGAGCTGCCCTTCGCTGCTGGGGCAATCGGGGTAGGATTCGTTGGACGTGGTATCAAACATAATGTATTTCATCAGTCGTTCATAAGCGCGCATGGAACCATTCCTCCTCAATGTCCTGTTGGGCCTGCTCTGTTTAAAAGGCAGACCTGAGAGATGACTCTATTATAGCACCAAATTGTCTGTTTGGCAATGATTGACATGAAGCGGCGAGATGCGATATAATAAAAAAGGATATTTCACTGGGAGGTGCAAACCATGAACGAAACCATTCAGACGATATTGACTCGACGCTCCATCCGTGCCTATAAAAGCGACGCTGTTTCCCGCGAGGCGCTGGAGCAGATTGTTGAATGCGGCCAGTATGCCGCGACGGCCATGGGCTGCCAGCCGTGGCATTTTACCGTTGTGACCGACCGAAACCTCTTGACGCGCATCAGCAATGCCTGCGGGGATCCCGAAAACGATAACTTCCGGGGAGCGCCCTGTGCCATCATCGTTTCGGCCGAGGAAGAAAACGAGCGTTTTGGCGATATTGACTGCGCCAATGCCACGCAGAACATGGCTCTGGCGGCCAAGGCGCTGAATTTGGGCAGTTGCTATATTGCCTCGTTCCGCCGTGCCTTTGAATCGGATGTCAAGACTGAGCTGATGAAGGCGCTGGCGATTCCGGCAGGCTATCGTCCGACGCTGGCGCTGGCTGTAGGCCATCCGCAGGCTGAACCGACCGAGCGCGCGCCGCGCCGTGAGAACACGGTTAACTGGGTTGAATAACTCAGGGACGATTTGCGTACAGGAGGAAAAGCACCATGGAGAAATCTAAGGTCTATTTTACTGATTTTCGAACCAAAGCCTTTGGAGACGGCCTGCCTGCCAAGCTGCAAAAGCTGATTAAGAAGGCTGGCATTGCCGAATTGGATCTTGAGGGCAAATTTGTCGCGATCAAAATGCACTTTGGCGAGCTGGGCAACATCAGCTTTCTGAGGCCGAATTACGCGCGCGCCGTTGTGGATGTGATTAAGGAGCTGGGCGGCCGTCCCTTCCTGACCGACTGCAACACGCTCTATCCGGGCAGCCGCAAAAATGCGCTGGAGCATCTGGAGTGCGCCTGGCAGAACGGCTTTACGCCGCTGACTGTCAACTGTCCCATACTGATCGGCGACGGCCTGAAGGGAACGGACGATGTTGAGGTGCCGATCAAAGACGGCGAATATTTGAAGAGCGCCAAAATCGGCCGAGCCATCATGGATGCCGACGTCTTTATCAGCCTGACGCACTTCAAGGGCCATGAAATGACCGGCTTTGGCGGCACGATCAAGAACATCGGCATGGGCTGTGGCTCGCGCGCGGGCAAGAAGGACCAGCACAACAATGGCCAGCCTCAGATCGACGAGGCGCTGTGCCGCGGCTGCAAGCGCTGCCAGCGTGAATGCGCCAACAGCGGCCTGGTCTTTGACGTGGTCAAGCGCAAGATGCATGTTGACAAGGCCCACTGTCTGGGCTGCGGCCGCTGTCTGGGCGCGTGCAATTTCGACGCCATCAGCTTTGAAACCTCCTCGGCCGTGTCCGAGCTGAACTGCCGCATGGCCGAGTACACCAAGGCCGTCGTGGACGGGCGTCCGAACTTCCACATTTCGCTGGTGGTGGATGTCTCGCCAAACTGCGACTGTCACTGCGAAAACGACGCGCCCATACTGCCCAACATCGGCATGTTTGCCTCCTTTGACCCGCTGGCGCTCGATCAGGCCTGCGTGGACGCCTGCCAGGCTGCCAAGCCGATTCGTTCCAGCCAGCTGGGCGACAACATGGCGCTGTTGGATTTTGTTGATCGAGGCGATCATTTCCGCAATTCCACGCCGGAATCGGAATGGCAGTCCTGTCTGGAACATGCCGAGAAGATCGGCCTGGGACACCGCGAGTACGAGCTGATCACCGTCAAGTAATGCCTGGATTCAGCTGAAGGAAATCAGGGAGGAATGCTTTTATGAAAATTGGAGCGCAGCTTTTTACTGTTCGCGATTTCTGCAAGACGATGCAGGATTTTGCGCAGACGCTTAAGCGGGTGGCCGACATTGGCTATACGTCCGTTCAGGTCAGCGGTACCTGCGCCTATGAGCCCGAGTGGCTGGCGCAGGAGTTGAAGAAAAACGGCCTGACCTGCGATTTGACGCACACCGGATTGGATCGGCTGTGCGAGGAAACCGACAAGGTGGTTGCCGAACATGCGCTGTTTGGCTGCCGTTATATCGGCCTGGGCTCGATGCCGGCCATGTGGGGCCTGGAGGATAAGTTCGAGGCCTATGCACCCTTTATCGAGCAGGTGCGCCCCATGGTCAAGCGGGTACATGAGCTGGGCGCGAAGATCATGTACCACAATCACGACGTCGAGTATTACTTTGGCGGCGAGCGCAATATCATGGAGCGTATGACC
>CAYOTH010000331.1:0-2755 GCA_964406835.1 uncultured Oscillospiraceae bacterium | reverse complement strand
ACATGATGGAGGGCCTCGATTTTGACGAGGCGGCCTTTGACAAAATCGGTGCGCGGCTGGATGCGCTCAAGAAGATTAAAGATAAATTTGGCCCGACGCTGGGCGATGTCATTGCCTTTCGGGACAGCGCCGAAAAGCGGCTGGAGACGCTTGCGCAGGGCGACGAGCGCCTGAGCGAATTGAGAGAGCGCCTGGAGGCGGCCGACCGGGAAATGATGCAGGCCTGTGTGACGCTCACGGCCTCGCGCCGCGTTTTGGCCGAAGCCTTTGAAAAAAATGTCATGGCGCAGCTAGCCGAGCTGGGCATGGGCAAGGTGCGCTTTCTGGTGCGCTTTTTGATTCCAGAGCAGGATAAGCGGCGCTTGAGCCCTCAGGGCGCCGATCAGGTGGAGTTTTTGATTTCGCCCAACCCCGGAGAGCCGTTAAAGCCCTTGAGCACTACGGCGTCCGGCGGCGAGCTGGCGCGCGTCATGCTGGCCATCAAGGCGGTCATGGCCGAGCGCGAGCAGGTTGGCACGATGATCTTTGACGAAGTGGATACCGGCGTGAGTGGCCATATGGCGCAGGTCGTGGGCGAGAAGATGAGCGTGATTGCGCGCAGCCGTCAGGTCATTGCAGTGAGCCATTTGCCGCAGATCGCCGCGCTGGGCGACGCACATTTTCTGGTTGAAAAAACCGTCAAAGAGGGCCGCACCGGCAGCAGCGTGCGCCTTCTGGACGAAGAGGGGCGCGTGGCTGAGCTGGCGCGCCTTGTGGGTGGCGCGGGAGACCCCGAGAGCAGTCTGCACCATGCGCGCAATATGCTCAGGGCTGCCTCTGAATTAAGATCCGGCTGCTGAGGTAATTTGATGAAAGAAAGCGAGGGTATGACGCTGTTTGGATTCAATCATATGTCGAATATGAATAATAATCCGTCCGATATGCGCTTTATCGGTCTGACATTGTCATACGTTTTTGCAGGATAATCTCAACGAAGGGTTTCTAAAACGGATGCAGTGCAGACTGAAACGAAAGTTTTCCTGCACTGCATTTTTTATTTTAAAGGAGGAAAAACGATGAATGCCCCCATTGACATCAGCGCCGTGACGCTGAAGACCGATCGGCTGCTTCTGCGCCCGTGGCGGGAAAAGGATGTGCAGGATTTCTACGCCTATGCCCGCGTGGAGGGCGTTGGCCCCATGGCCGGATGGACGCTCCATAAGACCATAGAAGAGTCCCGGTGCATACTGGAGCATTTCATTCAGGGGAAGAAAACTTTTGCCTTGGAATATCAGGGCCGGGTCATTGGCTCCTTGGGAATAGAACAGTATAATGAGACATTTTATCCGGAGCTTTCTGATTTGTCCGGCCGGGAAATCGGTTATGTGCTGTCCAAGGATTACTGGGGACAGGGGCTTATGCCGGAAGCGGTCAAGGCGGTGATTAAGTATCTGTTTGAGACGGTCAAGCTGGATTTTATTCTGGTGGGATACTTTGACTGGAACAGGCAGTCCGCCCGGGTGATTGAAAAATGCGGCTTTCAGTATATCAAAAGCCGTCCTTACGAAACACAGTGCGGAACCGTGGAAAATGCGGAGGAGAGCATTCTGTATCGCCGTCATTTTATGGACGGGTTCTTCTATGAAAATGATACGGAGCTTGTGCAGGAGGTTTATCGCTGCTTTGACGAAAACAGCCGTCTGACGCAGTCCAAGGCGGCGCGTGTGGAATTTTTGACCCATGTCAAGTACATCGAAAAGTACCTGACGTCGGGCGCAAAGATTCTGGATATTGGCGCGGGAGCCGGAGAATACAGCCTTTATTTTTCCTGAAAGGGATATGCGGTTTCGGCCTTGGAACTGGCCGACAGCAATATTGAAGCCTTTCGAAAGAAGCTGACGCCGGAGGATACGCTTGATTTGGCCCAGGGCAACGCGCTGGATTTAAGCCGCTATGCCGATGACTCCTTTGATATTGTGCTGCTGTTTGGGCCGCTGTATCACTTGCACAGCGAAACTGACCAGATGCACTGCCTGCGCGAGGCCAAGCGCGTCTGCAAACCAGGCGGCAAACTGTTTGCGGCCTTTATCGCCAACGATATGGTAATTCTGACCATGTTTAATGAGTAGCCGGATTACTTTGTGAATGGCTATTACAACAAAAAGACCTTCCGATGCGATGATTTCCCATTTGTGTTTCATACGCTGGAGGCTTGCCGAGCGCTGCTTCGAAAAGGGAACGTGAAGGTGCTGCACGAGGTGGCGGCCGATGGCTTCAGCGAGCTGCTGAAGACGAAGATCAACGCAATGGATGAGGAGAGCTTTGCGCAATATCTGCGAAAAGCCGGAGCATCTGGGCGCGTCCAACCATCTGCTGTTTGTGGCGGAAAAGGATTGATTTTCAAAAATCACCGCTCATAGAGATTTCTACGAGCGGTGCGTTTCTATAGTAGCCGAACAGGCGTTATAAATCTCTCCAGTTCAACTAGGGGTCATGAAGAAATAGCTTTAGCAAAAGTTATGGAGTCCCATAGTCGGACTCCACTGGGACATAGCAGGCAATCGATAGTGTATAAGATGGAAGAGAACCTTGAATGAATCCCCGAGTAGAGGATTTATAAAGCGAAGAGCGGGATTGACAAGACGCTCGATGCCTTCTTTCGAGGACGATCACAGCAGATAAGCCCTTCTGGGGCTGGATCGAACCACCCATTCAATGGGTGGTCAGCCTGTCAAAAAAGGTCGCAAAAAGCGGCCTTTTCTGATATAATAGAGGC
>CAYOTH010000330.1:655-2759 GCA_964406835.1 uncultured Oscillospiraceae bacterium | reverse complement strand
CCAGAAGGCCATGCCCAGCGCCGCCGTCACACCCTTTCGCCGCCAGCAGGCGCGAACCTGAATCGTCGCCGCACGGGCCGTCTGCGTTTTCGCGTCATACAGCGCAATCAGATAGCCTGCAATCTCTCCTCCGGGCGTCAGCGCTAGGAAGGACATATCCGTCTTCCAGGCCGCGCCCAGCGAACGCAGCGCCGGATAGAGCGCCTTCCCCGGCATACCCTCAAGCGGTTCCTCGTTCATCAGCGCCGCCATCGCCGCACAGGCCGCGCTGGCCCCCATCGAGCGCGCGCTTACCAGATGATAGCCAAATCGCCGCATGGATTCCCGCGCCGCCCGCTCATAGCGCACCACATTCAGCTGCTTGCGTGAAAGCGCATACAGCGTCATGCGCCGCTCGACCATAAAACCGCGCGCCTTCAACAAGCCGTCCCAATAAGGCGCCGCCGCCGAGGCAAAGCAGGAAGTCTCGTCCTCAGCCAGCGCCATCGGCAGGCCGCCCTCCGTGTCAAACAGTCCGGGGCTAACCGGCCCCGTCACGCAGCGCGCGCCCCAAAGGCGCTGCCTTTGCATCAGTTCATCCAATAAGCGCGCCGCCGCCGTCTCATCGCAGGCGCACAGCCCAGAAAAGAAACCCTCGCCGCCCAGGCAGCCCGTTAAAGCGCAGGCATTCTCATTCATCAAAAATGCAGCCTGATCGGCCTTCATGAGCGGACAAACGTCAAAAAAGCGCCATCCAAGCGGAGGGCGCATACCGCTACGCGCGGCAACCCGTTTAAGACAATGCGTAAATTCCAGGCGCTGAACCCAAAACGGCGCGCCGCTCATCGCGTTGACGGTTCAAGAGCAGCTATCTCCGCGCCCAGGCGCACGACATCCTCTTCGTAAACCGACTGAAGCGACCGATTGTAAATCACCGAGGCCGGGTGATAAAGCGGATAGAGCTTGCGCCCCTCCCAGTTTTGCCACTGGCCGTGCAGCGCGCCAATGGTCGCCTGCCGCCCCATGAGCGCCTGCAGCGGCACATTGCCCAGCGTCACAATCACCGCCGGGTCAACCAGCGTCAGCTCGCGCTTCAAAAAGGGCAGATGAAGGCGAATTTCCTCTTGCGTAGGCGGCCTGTTGACCCAATTGCCCGCCGCCGAACGCTTCACCGGCCGGAATTTGACGGTGTTGGTGATGTAGAGCTGAGCGCGCTCGATATGGGAAAGCGCCAGAAATTCATCCAGATTTTTTCCGGCCTTGCCGACAAAAGGCCTCCCCTGAAGGCTCTCCTGCTCGCCGGGTGCTTCGCCGATCAAGACCATGCGGGCATGGAGCGCGCCCTCGCCAAAGACCAGCGCCTTCTGCTCGTCTACATACAGCTTGCGAAAAAAAGCCGTCATTTCGGCTTGCAGCTTTTCCATCATAACTCTCCGTCTCCCGACAATTCGTGCAGCTTGTCGCGCACGGCTTTAAAATCCTCCCAGGCCGGCCTCTTGAGCGTCTCATCGCGCAAAATCGCCGAAGGGTGGTAGGTGGGCATCATCCAGACGCCCTTTTTCTCGACCCAGTGACCGCGTTCGCGCGTGACGCCGCGAAACGATTCGCCCAGCACCGCGCGGCCCGCCGTTCCACCCAGAAGAACGATCACCTCAGGCCGCACCAGCGCCACCTGCGCGCGCAGATAATCCTTGCAGGCCGCCATTTCCTCCGGCAGAGGCGTGCGGTTATGCGGCGGGCGGCACTTAACGGCATTGCAGATATAGACCTGCGTACGTTCCAACCCAATGGCATGAATCATCTTGGTCAAAAGCTCTCCGGCGCGTCCGACAAAGGGACGCCCCAGCCGGTCCTCGTCTGCCCCGGGGCCCTCGCCGATGAACATCAGCCGGGCATGTGGATCGCCCTCTCCGGGAACGACACGACTACAGCCTGCCCTCATGCCGCACGCCTGACAGGCCGAAATCCTTTCCATCAATTCGGCCCAAGATACCGTCATAGCGATCACTCCGTTCATAAAAAGCAGCTTTTGTTATTCAAATGCGTTGATAATCGGCGTAATCAGATGATCAATCACCTGCGGCAAATCGCCGCGCAGCCAGGTAATCAGCGTCGTGAGCAGCAC
>CAYOTH010000330.1:0-645 GCA_964406835.1 uncultured Oscillospiraceae bacterium | reverse complement strand
AGGCCAGTATCACAAAAAACGAAATCACGATGCCGGCAAAATCACCCATGCCCGCCAGCACCATAAAGCGCGTGCGGCGGCGGTGGGCCTCTTTTTTTGTATATCCTCGTCTGCCCATGTTTTTTTCAGCTCCTTCACGGGGACTTGTCTTTTATTGTATCGCATCCGCGTTAAAATGCAATGGGAAAATCGGGAAACTCACCGTGATTCCACCAATTTCTCACACATAATCCACCCAGGCCGAGCCCGAATCCACGCTGTCAAGGCGACCCGTCTGCTGCAATCCGGCAAAATCCTGCTGCCGAAGCGCCTCATAAAGCACCACGGCCACAGAATTGGACAAATTCAGCGAACGCGCCTCGCCGCGCATGGGAATGCGAATGCACTGATCGTATACCTTCTCCAGGAGCTGCTCGTCCAGCCCGCGCGATTCCCGGCCGAACACCAGATAATCATCCGGCCCATAGGAAACCTGCGCATAACTGCGCGCCGCCTTTTTGCTGGCATAATAGCACTTCGCGCCCGGATTGCGCGCATAAAAATCCTCCAGGCTTTCGTAAAGCGTATAGGTCATCAGATTCCAGTAATCCAGCCCCGCGCGCTTGAGGTATTTGTCGGCCAGGCTGAAGCCCAGCGGCTTAATCA
>CAYOTH010000329.1:0-2763 GCA_964406835.1 uncultured Oscillospiraceae bacterium | reverse complement strand
CTGTACGCCACGCTGGAGCGCATGATGCGCTCCAGCACCGTGTCGCAACCCGATTGCCTCGCCAGGTGGAACTTCGGGCAGAGCTTGGGCATCTGCGCAATGGCCTGACAGAATTCATCGGTCACGACTAGCGGCTCCAATGAGCCCAAACGCACGCGCAGAACGCCCTTCGTATCATGAACGACGCGAAGAGCGTCGATCAGCTTTTCGCCGCTGTCCCGGCCATAGCTGGCCAGATGAATGCCGGTGAGCACCAATTCGACATAACCGGCCTCGGCCAGCCTCTGCGCCTCCCGGCGAATATCCTCCAGCGGCATCGAGCGAATCGGCCCGCGCACACTGGGAATGATGCAGTAGGCGCACCAGCGGTCGCACCCCTCCTGAATCTTCATCACAGCGCGCGTTTTGCCCTCGTGCCGCGTGACGTGCAGATACTCAAACGAGGCGTCCTTCAGCCCGCCAACCGCCGAAATGCAGCTGTTTTCGCGCTGAGCCTGCTCGAGCAGACGCACCACCTCGCCCCGGCGCTGACTGCCCACCACGACGCGCACGCCCGGCAGCGCCACCTTCTCTGCCTCGCGCTGCGCCAGACAGCCCGCCACGATGATATCGGACGTGGGATGCTCGCGCCCCAGCCGCCGGATGAGCTTGAGCGATTTCTGATCGCCGGTGCCGGTCACGGTGCAGGTGTTGACCAGATAGACATCGGCCTCCCCGCCCTCAAACGGCACGCTTTGATACCCGGCCTCCTCGAACAGCTCCAGCATGGCCTCGGTATCGTATTGATTGACCTTGCAGCCCAACGTATGAACCGCGATTGTTTTCATGTATTTTCTTCCTTCACTTCAACTTGTTTCTAAAATGCCCGACTCGCCTCAGACATCGCCCCACAGCGCCATAACAACTGCCGCCGAGGCAATGGCCGCCGTCTCCGCGCGCAGTATCCGCGGCCCCAGCGTCACCGGCCTGGCCCCGTAAGAACGCGCCTCCTCCATTTCTTCGGCGCTGATGCCGCCCTCCGGGCCAATCAGCAGGCCCAAATCGCGCACCTGAGGGCAGGCGGCGTAGACATCGCCCAGACGGACGCCCCGCGCCTCTTCCCAGGGCGTCAGCATAACCTCGCGACCGGCCATGTCCTCCAGCGCTCGCTTCCAGCTCATAGGCTCCGCCACCTCGGGAATGCGTCCCCGCCCGCACTGCTTGGCCGCCTCAAGGGAAATGCGCTCATAGCGTTCCTTTTTGCGTGCGGCATCCCGGGCCTCGGGCCGGGCCACGGAACGCGCCATAACCACCGGCACAATGCGGCAGGCGCCCAGCTCCGTGAGCTTCTGAACGATCAATTCGAGCTTTTCAGCCTTGGGATAGCCCATGTAGAGCGTCAGCCGAAGCGGCGGCTCCTTGTCGGGCACCGCCTCCAAAAGACGCGCCTGAACATGCTCGCGGCTCACCTCAGTCAGCTCGGCCGAAAAAAGATGCCCCTCGCCGTCGGAAAGTTCGATTTCATCGCCCGGATGCAGGCGCAGTACGCGCGCGGCATGCTGAGCCTCCTCCGGCGGAAAATCAATGAACGCGCCCACCTGCAGCGCCGCTTTCATGATAAAACGATGCACGCTGTCGTCCTCCGTTACGCCTCAAGCGCATCCCGGCGCGCGGCAATGGCCGTCCACTCGCCCTGATCGCGAATGTCCAACTCGGCATAACCGGCCGCCTCCAGCGCCTCCAGCACCTCGTCCTTACGCTCGCGGGCAATGCCGGAGCAGATGAACAGCCCGCCGGGAACAATGTGCTTGCGCACCGGCGCCGCCATCATGCAGATGACGTCGGCAATGATGTTGGCCACAACGATGTCGGCCGTCTCGTCAACCGATTCCAGCAAATCGCCATTGGCCGTACGCACCGTCTGGCTGAGGTGGTTGAGCGCCACGTTTTCAGTCGCCACACGCGTGGCCATGGGGTCAAGGTCGGTTGCCAGCACGTCGCGCGCGCCCATCTGAGCGGCGGCGATGGCCAGAATGCCCGTGCCGGTTCCCACATCGATAACCGTCATACCCGGCTTGACGTTTTCCTCCAGAAGCGCCACGCACATACCGGTCGTCTCATGCGTACCGCTGCCAAAGGCCATGCCCGGGTCGATCTCGATGATCTTATCCTCCGGCTCGGCGTCAAAGTGCTCCCAAGTGGGCTTAACGATGAAATGACGCCCCAGTCTGAAGGGCTTGTAACGGCTCTTCCAGTTTTCGGCCCAATCCTCATCGTCCACGCTGCCCACATCAAGCGTCAGCTTACCCGCGTCAAAGCCCAGATCCATACGGCTGAGGCGCGCCAGCTCCTGCCGAACGTGCGCCACAGTGTCCTGCGCGCGCTCGTCGGCCGCAATGTAGACCGTCACCTTGACGTCATCCTCCATGCGCGCGGCCAGCTCCTCACCCAGAATGTCCCAAAATCCCGACGGACGCTGATTGACGGCCACGTCGGCCTTATCTTCAATCATAGCGCCCATAATGCCCAGTTCCATAAACATGGCCGAAACGGCTTCCGCGCCCTCCGTAGTGGTGCGCACCGTCATGCTGATCCAATCCATATCGATTCCCGCCTTTTCATTGACTGTGATTTTTAGTGATTATAGCACAAACAGCCTCCGCATGCAAGACGCATTCGGTAAACGCCGCGCCCTGCACGCAAAAAAGCCACGCCCGCTTTGAAAACAGGCATGGCTTTTCACAAAACAATCCGTCAAGCAATCAGTTGAAGGCGCTCTTCATG
>CAYOTH010000328.1:0-2776 GCA_964406835.1 uncultured Oscillospiraceae bacterium | reverse complement strand
CTTTATGAGGATTTGAGCGCGCGCGGCCTGACGCAGGGCGAGCGCATCCACTGTCCGCCGGTGGCCGATGTGCTGGCACATCGCCTGCGGGAGAAGGGGGCATCAATCTGGCTTCAGGCGGAGGTTATGGATATTTCCTGCGTGCCAGGCGGCTTTCAGGTGGACGTGCTGGCCGTGGATGGGCTGCGCTCGGTGACGGCGCGGCGCGTGATCGACACGACGAGCGAGGGGCTTTGGCGCTGCGCCCGTCAGTTGGCCGACTACCAAGTGGAGGTGCGCGTGCCGCTCATCAAGACGGACGGACGCTGGCCGTCCTGGCCAGAGGGCGTGCATGTGGAATACGGCGCGCTGGAGGACGAGGCGATTCTCTGCGTGTCGGTGGACAAGCGGGCGTCCTGGCCGGAGCGGCGCGAGGCGCTTCACGGCTGCTGGCGCGATTTGTATCGGCAGGGCATCGGCTGGAAGCTGGCCGCCGAGCCGATTGAGGCCGCGGTGCTTTATGAAGCGCCGGTACGCGTGCCGCTGTCGGCGGGCTGGGAATTTTGCCCGTCGGTTTCGTGGGGCGATCTGATCTGCGCCTTTGAGGAGGGAAGCTCATGTGTCTTTTAAGCCTTCGAAATAACCGCAGCGCCGCAATGGAGGCGACGCCCTGCTTTGCGCGGGAATGCGAGTTGCTGGTGGTCGGACTGGGAACGGCCGGTACCGAGCTGGCTATTCTGGCAGCGCAGCAGGGGCTGAGTGTAATCGGCGTGGAGAAGGGCGTTGCGCCCTGCAGACAGGGCGGCCCGGGCGGCGTCTGGGATTATTACTTCGGCACGCCAGGCGGGGCCTGGGAGGCGCGCGACGAGGAAGAAGCGCGAAGGGCGCAGCAGGGCTATGCCCACCCGGGCGTGGTGCGTTCCCGCGTGAGCGAGGAGGCGCTGCTTTCGGCCGGGGTCACGCCGCTTTACGAGACGGCGGTACTCGGCGTCTGGGTCGAGGAAAAGCGCGTCGAGGGACTGCGCGTGCTCTGCGACGGCCAGATTCAGGATATTCGCGCGCGCATCACGGCCGACTGCACGGGCAACGGATTGATCGTGCGCATGATCGGCGGCGGCTATACCTTCGGGCGGGCGTGGGACGGCGCGCAGATGGCCTATTCCAAGGTGATCGTCCACAGCGAGGAGAACGCGCCGGTACAGGGCCGCTATACCTTCTGCGGGCGTATGAGCTGCCCCGACGAGGAGACGTTCACTCGCGCCGTGCTCGAGGGGGCCGACGGCGCGCCCTGTCTGTGGGACAAGCGCATGGGCCGCGTGTTTATGGAAGCGCCCATGCTGGCTCAGCGCGAGGAGGGCAATATCATCGCCGAGGAGAGCGTCACCTTTGAGGACGCGCTGCGCGGGCGACGCACCGACCGGCCGATTTTCTATACCTTCACCACGCAGGATCTTTCCAATGTGGACCGCGATTACGCCTTTGAGGACGAGGCGCTGCAAAACTGGATGAGCATCTGCACGCTCGATCGCTACGGCTACAGCACGGCCATTCCCTACGCGGCCATGCTGCCCAAGGGCTGGGAGAATCTGCTGGCCGTGGGCAAGCACCTGGGCGTCGATCACGATCTGGCCGGGGGACTGCGCATGAAGCGCGATCTGAAAAAGCTGGCTGAGGCGGCGGCCTATGCGGCGGCGCTGGCTGTGCAGGGTCAGGTTGAACTGCGTGCGGTCGATTACGGCGTGCTTTCGGAAAAGCTGCGCGCCTCGGGTTGTCTGGATCCGCGCGTGGACATCGGCCTGGGCGATCTGCGCATTGATCCGGAATGCCCCACGCAGGAGGTGGCGCTGCCCAAAACGCTCAAGGACTTTGAAAGCGCCCTCTCCCAGTCCATGCCCTTTTATGGCTGGAGTATGCCGGGAAGCCGCGCGCCGCGTGAAAAGGACAGCCCGGCCTTGGCGCTTTTGGCCGCCTGGCTGATGAACGGCTCGGCCGATTCGGCGCTGACGGACGGACTGGCGGCGCATCTCGACCGGGGCGATGTCTGGGAGGAGAACTATGCGCTGGCGCTGGGCTTGATGGGCGATAAGCGTGCCTGCCCGGCTCTGGGGCGTATGCTGACGCAGCCGCGCGCGGCGCTGGAGAAGGTGCATCCTCTCGCCCTTCGCGCCTGCTGCCTGCTGGGGAGGCTGGGCGGCGAGGCGGAGGCCCGGATACTGTGCGCGCTGATCGAGGACGAAGCCGTGACCTGCGCCTCTTTCCTCAAGCCGACCGAAAAATATCGCACGCCGGACGAACTGCGCTATGCGCTTTTGTCGCAGGCGCTCATGTCGCTGGGCGGCATCGCCTCCCGCGAGACGGCGCTCTTAGGCGAGATCGGAGCGCGCGTGCGAGCGTGGGCCAGCCGTGCGCGTTCACTTCAGGCGGGCTATCATCCCCACGAGTGCGCGCCGGTGCTGCGAGCGACGGCCGAGCGGCTCTTCGGGGCGGTTTCTTCCAATTAAAAACAAAGATACGCGTAAAAAACAGCGCGGGCGGGCTTGAACCAGCCGCGCTGCTTTTTGTGTTCAGGCGAGGGGCACGTGCTTGCGGGGAAAACGACGGTGTTCAAAGCGAAAACTCGGCTCGGGCGCTGGGCATTTCTGGTTTTGTGTGCTGCACGGTGATCGTTCGGCGCGGCGGGGGATTTCGGCTTCGCGGAAATTGTCGGAATCTATGCGCATATTTACAGAACTTGCGGTTTTTTCTTCAAACTCCCATGGTATGATAGACATAATCGTAGTTATTACTTGGTCTATGC
>CAYOTH010000327.1:0-2797 GCA_964406835.1 uncultured Oscillospiraceae bacterium | reverse complement strand
CTACACCACCTCGATGATCTACATCCGCGATTCCAGCCTGTACACCCTGCAGTACCTGCTGCAGCGTATTCTGGCCGAGGCGTCCTTCATCAAGTCCCTGATGGACGGCAGCGCCTTCGCGAGCGCCACCGGCGCAGGTGCCAACATCAACATCTCCGGCATGGAGCTGCCGACCGAGACGATGAAGTACGCCATGTGCGTTATCGCCGCCGGCCCGATGCTCTTCATCTTCCCCTTCTTCCAGAAGTACTTCTCTCAGGGCCTGACGATCGGCGCCGTGAAGGGCTAATCGGCAGAAAAAATCCTACGGTGTTTACGCAGCAATGCGTGGCATAAATAACATTAGGAGGAGAACACAATGAAAAAGTTCTTCGCTCTGGTTCTGGCTCTGGCGCTGACCATGGGTCTTTGCGCTGTGAGTCTCCCCGCGTCGGCCGACGATGCTGTCGAGCTGAACGTTTGGATCCTCGGTCCTGGCGAGCAGGCCGACCAGAAGGAAGTCTTTGCTGCTTTCAACGAGAAGCTGCATGAGACCCTGCCCAACATCTCCGTGAACATCTCCGTGATGTCCGGCGACTACAAGGATTCCTTCTCCCGCGCCATGGCCGCTGAAGAGCGCCTGGATCTGGCCTGGATGGGCTGGCATCACAACATTGCTGATGAAGCCCGCAATGGCACCATCCTGCCCCTAGATGATCTGCTGGCTGAGTACGGCCAGGGCATCGTCGAGAAGCTGACCGAAAAGGTCATCGACATGCACCGTCAGGAGGACGGCAAGATCTACAACCTGATTTCCTGGCAGGGTCTGGTGTACGGCCGCGCCGGCATGTATCTGCCCGAGGAAGTTATCGCCGATTCTGGCGTGAGCGAGACCTGGCTGGCTGAGGCTCAGGAAATCGCCTACAAGTTCCAGAAGGAGCACACCGTGGAAGTCCAGCAGGAGTTCTACGACAAGATCGCTGAGATGCTGCAGGGCCTGGTTGACAACGGCAAGATCCGCAAGGGCTTCTCGAACCAGGGCTTCACCTATCCCGGCTGGGCTGGCTTCCAGGGCTGGCTGACCATCGGCGACCGCTACACCGACAGCTTCGAAGTGTTCAACGGCTATGCCAATGATCTGTCCAAGAACTACTTCCGCTGCATGGCTGAGTACTATGACAAGGGCTACGTCCGCCCCGACATCGCCTCTGCTCAGAGCAGCGCCACCTGGAACGATGGCCTGGATGATCAGGACACCATCAATGGCGGCCACAACGCTTGGACGGACGACTACGGCGTGTCTCTGACCGCGCTGTACGGCTTCCCCACCACGCTGATCTACAACCGCACCTTCAACGACATCGCGAAGGGCGATTCCACCAGCATGGTCGTTCCCTACACCGCGAAGTATCCGGAGCAGGCCATTCAGTTCCTGAATGAGATGTACACCAATGCCGAGCTGTATCAGTTCCTGATCTACGGCGAGGAAGGCAAGCACTGGACCGAGAACAACGATGAGGAGCATTCCATCACCGTTGCCGGCGGCTCTGCTCAGCCCACCACTGACTTCGCTTACGGCCTGTGGTGCTGGACTATCGGTACCTGCGAGAACGTTCGCCGCACCCAGAACCCGGCCAACGACCCCGCTTTCTACGAGCAGGTCAAGGCTGCTGAAGCCAATGCTTACCTCAGCCCGATCCTGACCTTCTCCTATGACAAGTCCAATTGTGAGGCCGAGTACGCCAACATCAATGGTATGACCAAGGAGTACACTGATCCTCTGGGCCAGGGTATCCTGGGCGTCAACGGCTGGGAAGCCAAGTATGACGAGTTCATGGATGCTCTGAAGGCCAACGGTGTTGACACCGTTATCGCCGACTGCCAGAGCCAGCTGGATGCCTACCTGGAGGCGAACAACATCACCTCCTGGAACTGGGTTGTGGAATAATTTAGCATTCGCTGAGTTATAAACGCTCAATAAACCGCCCCTCTCCCGTTTGGGAGAGGGGCGGTTTTTGCGTGGGGAGAGTGGGCGGCGAGATGCGGGGTTCTTGCGGCGAGAGACGCGCGTTGGGGGGCGCGGGGAGGTTGGCGGGGGTGCGTGCGGTTGTCCCTTGAGGAGAGGGGAGCGGCGTGGACGCTTCGGCGTAAAGCGGCGCGAGTCGCGTTTGCTGGTTGTTTTTTAGGAGGGTATGCTGTGAACGGGAGCTGGCCGGGCGTGGGCGGTCGGCGGGAAGCGGTGGCTTGTTGCGGTGAGGCGCGTGTGGGCAAGTTTTAGCGTTTGGCGGTAGAGTGCGGCGGGGTGGCGGAATACGCTTTCGACGAGGTTCGACGGGAAGCAGAGCGGGGCGTGTGGTTGATACGATGCGCTTTTTATGGGCGGCGACTGCGGCTTGTTCAAGAGGGAAACGCGGCAGCTTTTCGGCTGGCGGCGGGCGGGGCCAAAAGACGCGGCAAACAGCAAAAAAACTTTTGAAAATGCGCGAAAACCTATTGACAAAAGGCTGAACGGATGATATAATAACCTATGTCGTCGCGAGAGTGACGTCAAAGCAAGCCCTGTCGGGGTGTAGCGCAGTCTGGTAGCGCACGTGCTTTGGGAGCATGGGGCCGCAGGTTCGAATCCTGTCACCCCGACCAGAAATATGGCCTCGTGGTCAAGCGGTCAAGACATCGCCCTTTCACGGCGGTAACAGGGGTTCGATTCCCCTCGAGGTCATTATTTTTCTTTGATGTGGGCATAGGGGCCTTTAGCTCAGTTGGTCAGAGCAGTCGGCTCATAACCGATCGGTCCGGGGTTCAAGTCCCTGAAGGCCCA
>CAYOTH010000326.1:0-2814 GCA_964406835.1 uncultured Oscillospiraceae bacterium | reverse complement strand
CCTTCTTTAACATTTCTTTCGTGGTAACCATAGGCATGAAAAAAAACTCCTTTTCAGATGGAATCTACAGACAGTATAGCAGTTTTTACGCATAAAATCAAGCGTTCGCGCCCCGTTTACATATTAAATATTCTTTTTAAGTGCGATTTGTTTGCCATTTTCCGTCCCGCTTCGCCCCGATTTTTGCCACAATCGGCCGCCGCGCGCTTCGTCTCTTCCTTGCCGTTCCCCGGTCGAACGCAGTATGCCCCCGCCCTTCAAGGAACCGTCTGCCCACATCGCCCGCAAAAAAAAGAGACGTCAAGCCCATAAAGATTGTTTGTATGGACACAAAGCAACCGCAGAGCGCAAGTCCTTTCCGATACACGAAGTGAAAATCCGACTTCTTTTGCGGGGTTCATGGCTTTATTGAGCCGGGCTATAACGTGCGTCGTCTGACCCCCGCGCCCCGCCGCGCAGCAGACCGCCCCCGCCTAAGCGCCGCGCCGCCTGAATCGCCCGCTGAAAAGGATGCTAAAAGCCTGCAAACAGTAAAGGACGCATTGGACGCAAACAGCCGTGTTTCGCTCCTTTGGGGCGCGCGAAACCAAACTCCCGCCCCTTCGCCTGAACAATCCGCCTGCTTAAAAAGGCGTGCTGCGCGCCACGGTGAGGCAGCGGTACTCATGCCCGAAGCGGCGCTTTTCCTCCTCGCCCACCGTCGGGCGCACGGCGCAGTAAAAGTGCCACAGCGCCCCCTCGTGCCAGATCACGCAGGGCTTGTGGGCGTGCGTCGAATCCAGGCTGCCCGGCGCGCCCACGTCGATGAGCGACTCGGGGCATTTTTCCCAGTGCAGAAGATCTTCACTCACCGCCACGCCGTCACGGGCATGAACGCCGTCAAAGCCGCAATAGAACATCACCCAGCGGCCGCGTCGGCTGTCATATAGCACATGCTGCCCGCAGGAAAAATAGCTGTCCCAGTGATTAGGCGTAACACGCAAAACCGGGTTGTGCTCGTAGCGCGTCCAGTGATGCAATCCGTCCGAAAAGGCCAGGCCGACCTGCTCGTGCCACGGCCAGCCCTCCGCCTCCTTGCCGTTATAAAACAGAAGGTTTTTCCCCTCGCGCGGTACGATCCACGTCGAATACAGGCCGCCGCCGTCCCACGCCCCAGCCTCGCCCTTTTCAAAGACCGGCTTTTCCTCGCACGTCCAGCGCCGCAGCGTTTCGTCGTGCGTGCTGGCCAGGCCGTTGGCCGCCGCGCCGACCTCGTAGCCCACGCCGGGATAGGCGTGATAGAACATCTGATAGCGGCCGTCCTGCTTAATCAGCTCGCGACTTCCGTAAAGATCCAGTCCGGCCAAAATCGAGGAAATCGCCCGGCCGCTGTCGTCCCAGGGGCGACCCGAGCCGGCGTCGAGCACCACGCCCTGCTTTTCCCAGTGCAGAAGATCGCGGGACGTGGCCATGGCCGTGCGGTAGCCCTTACCGTCAAAGCCGATGTAAAAGGCATAAAACTGCCCGTTGTGGCGGCAGATGCGCATGTTGTCCACCCCGTAGCGATCAAAGGCGCCCTCCTCGCCCGAGGGGGCCAGAATCGGCTGATTATACTTATAAGGCGTCTGATAATCAGAAAACTTTTCCGCAGCAGTGACCATATTTTTTCTCCCTTCACGGCCGCGCCCTTTTTTAAACGCGGCTCCTTTGTCGATTATAGCACGCTTTCCCGGGCACGCGACATGGACGAAAGTATGCTTTTTTGCACGCGCGGCGGCTTTTTTGAAAAGAGGCTTGCGTCCGGGCGACGGGGCGATGTATGATAGAAGCAACGTTCTTTACAAAGGAGGGGGCGCGCCGTGTATCACACGCTCTCTTTGCGCAAGGCCCATCTGACCATCCTCGGGCGCACCAACGAGCACCCGCCCTGGCGGCACGACGGGCGCGCGGTCAATTATCATCACCTGGTGCTGATTCTCTCGGGCAGCTGCCTTTGCCGCATCGAGGGGCGCCGCTATGCGCTTTCCGGCGGCGATCTGCTCTTCATTCCCGCCGGACAGTTTTACCGCCTGACGACCGAGGAGCACTGCGAATACGCCTTTGCCTGCTTCACGGGGGCCTCCTCCCCTGCCGAGGACAGCCAGGCCGAGCGCTGCGCGCGCACGCTGCCTGAGCCGCCCCAGCGCTTTTTCCTGCCTGAAACGGACGAAGACACCCTCTGCCTGAGCGAACGAACGCGCCCGGACAAGGGACAGCGCGCCCAGCTACTGGCTCTTTTCGCCCGGACGCAGAGTCTGATGGAAAGCGGGCGGTATCTGGACGTGCTTTTGTGCGGCGCGCTCTTGCAGGAAATGCTGATTGTCTCTTCCCAGTGCGCCTGTACCTCCGCCCCGCGCGCCGGGCGCTATCCGCTTTCTCTCGAGCGCATGCTGACCTATATCGAGCAGTCCTTTACCGAGCGCATCACCGCCGAATCGCTGGCCGAACGCTTTGAGCTGTCGCGCTCGCATGTGTGCGCGCTGTTTAAAAACCGGCTGAATATGACGGTGAGCGAATACGTCAACGGCGTCAAGCTGCGGCGCGGGGCCGAGCTTTTGTCCAACTCCTCGATGAACGTGGGGCAGATTGCGGCCTATCTGGGCTATTCGAGCGGCTATTACTTTTCGCGGCTGTTTAAAAAGCGCTATGGCGTCAGCCCGACGGGCTTTGTCAAAAAGGACTGATTTTGCGGCGAAAGCGCCTGTTTTTTCCCCGAAAATGCGCGATATGCCTTTTTTGTTATTGAAACTTAAATTGACTTATTGCGCGCCTTGGGATAAAATAGATGTGTAAGTC
>CAYOTH010000325.1:0-2814 GCA_964406835.1 uncultured Oscillospiraceae bacterium | reverse complement strand
GTAATCGACGTTGGTGCCGTAGTTATTGATGTCGTTGTGGCAGGCGTCAGTGGGCAGCATACCCGATACCGCGCAGACCTCCACCCGAATCAGGCCCACATCGGCTGCGGATTTCGAGCGAATGGACTGATCGACGGTGTAGCCCAGATAATTGTGCGCCGCCTGCATAACGGCCGCCCACAAGGGCGCGGCATAGGAACCGCCCGAAGCGCCGGTCACCAGCGGCTTGTAGGTATCCGCGCCGATCCAGACCGCACCGGCCAGATAGCCGGTCATGCCGGCAAAGGTCACGCCGCGGTAGTCGGAGTTTGTGCCCGTCTTGCCGGCCACGGTCATGTTGCCAAAGTTAGCCTTGCGGCCGGTCGAGCTGGTCACGTCGTACGAGCAGCAGCCAATCAGGAGATCGACCAGCATCCAGGCCGTCGATTCCTTAAAGGCCTGGCGCGTAATCTGCACGTCATAGGCATCAATGTAGATGCTGCCGTCCGAATGGCAGACCTTGGTGAAGGCCAGCGGCTCCAGATAAGTGCCGCCGTTGGCAATGGTCGCAAAGCCGCCTGCCATTTCAACCGTCGAAACGCCGGAGGTTCCCAGCGCCAGACCGGCGCCCGTGGCGTTAATGTCTTCCTTGCTGACGCCCAGACGCAATAGGTACTCCACGGAATTGTCGATGCCCACATAGGTCATCAGCGTCTGCGCGGCGGCCGTATTGTGCGAGCGGTTGATGGCCACTCGCAGGGGTTCCACGCCGCTGTAGCCGCCGCCCTCGTAGTTTTCGGGGTAGCCGGTTTCGCTGTCCCAGCCGGCAATCTGTATGGGCAGGTTCAATACCGGCGTGGCCGGGGAATTGCCCAGATCAAGCGCCGGGCCATAGACTGAAAGCGGCTTGAGTGAGGAGCCGACCGGCATGGAAATGTTGTAGGCGCGGTGCGTCTGCTTCCAGCCGGTGGGCGTCGAGCGGCCGCCGACAATGGCCACGATCTGCCCGGTGCGCCAGTCGATGATGGTCACGGCCGCCTGCGGTTCGGGCAATTCGAGATACTCGCCGTTGCCCAGCGAGGCCTTGAACACGCTGTCCGCCGAGGAACGCATCTTCGGATAGTTGTTCCAGTCGGTGATCACGCGCTGCACGGTATCCTGCACGCCCGGATCGAGCGCCGTGTAAATGCGATAGCCGCCGGTTCGTAGCTTCTTCTCCATCAATGAGCGATTTGTAGTGGTGTCCTCCAGATTTTCGACGCGCAGCATCTTGGTCACAACGTCGTAAATCGCATATTCAACATAATAGAGATTATCGCAGATTTCGTTAGTGGACGAGGACGAATACTGACGCACGCTCAGCCGCTCGCTCATAGCCTGATCGTATTCCTGCTGGGAAATCAGGCCCTGATCGTACATCTTTTGAAGCACGCCGTCAGTTCCGTTTTCAATGGTTTCAGGCTTGTTGGTGGTGTAGTAGCACCGGCGCGGATTGTACTTGGACGGACTTTTGATGATACGCGCCAGCGCCGCGCACTCGCGCAGGCTCAATTCGTTCAAATCCTTGCCGAAGTAATCCTCCGCCGCCACCTTGACGCCGTAGTTAGAGCCGCCCAGATAGACGACGTTGAGGTACTCTGTGAGAATATCCTCCTTGCTGATGACCTGCTCCAGCTCAATGGCCAGATAAATTTCCTGAATCTTGCGCTTGAAGGTCTGCTCGCTGGAAAGGATCGTCTGCTTAATCAGCTGCTGCGTGATGGTCGAGCCGCCCTGCATCGAGACACTGTTGGAAAACGAGCTGACAAAAACGCCTGCCAGACGGCGCACGTCAATGCCGCTGTGCTCCCAAAAGCGCTGATCCTCAACGGCGACAACCGCATTAATCAGGTTTTGCGGCAGTTCGTCATAGGTGACATCCACACGATTTTCAAGGCCCTTGAAGTCGGTAATCAGGTCGCCGTTGGCGTCATAGATATAAGACGTCTGCGCCTGCTCGTCAAAGGCCGACAAATCCAGCGCCGGCATCGTCTCAACCCAGGCCTTGGCCACGCCGACAATCAGGCCCGTGCCGCCAATGCCCACCAGCAACACAACAATGAAAAACAGCTTGGCCGTGGTCACGACCACTTCAAGCAGGAAGTTGTGTTCCTTGGTGCGCTGCTTAAAGGGCGAGCGCTGCGGCGCGGTGACATGCCGCTTTTTCTTAACGTCTTTATTATTTTCATTCTGTCGTTGTTCCCGCATTGATATCCTCCCAAAGCACGTTAACGCCGCTTAACGGTCTTCATCCATGATACTATGTTCTTCTATTATACCGCATATTCGCGGCAGTTGCATGGTTTTTTTGTGTAAAAATCATCACTTCTGAGTATTTGACGCAGGAGGTGGGCCAATGGTTTCAGGAAAATTCAGACGTCGGGCGCTGATCGCCCTCTTTCTCGGAACCCCGGTGATTCTTTTTATGATTTTCACGCACAATTTAAGCCCGGTGCTGATCAGCATGGCCGAGGCGCGCGCCCGCCAGCTGGCCGTCGAGGCCATGAATCAGGCCATTGCCGAGGTGATGAACAGCTCCGTCACCTATACTGACCTGATGCGTGTTTCAACCGATGCTACCGGGCGCGTCTCCATGCTCGAGGCCAACGCCACGGTCATGAACGAAATCGCCTCGCGGGCAGCGCTCTCGGCGCAGCGCAATCTGGACACGCTGGCCGATCAGGGCGTGGGGCTGCCGCTTCTGGCCGCGCTGGGCATCGAGCTGTTCAGCGGCGCAGGGCCGATGCTTCGGGTGAGCATTATGCCGGTGGGCACAGTGTCCACGCGCTTTGTGAC
>CAYOTH010000324.1:0-2821 GCA_964406835.1 uncultured Oscillospiraceae bacterium | reverse complement strand
GTGTTAAGCGTATGCGGGCAAATGGGCGTCAATAGCAAAAGCTCCATATCCGGCTGCACAACCGGGCCGCCCGCCGCAAAGGAATAGGCCGTCGAGCCGGTCGGCGTGGAAATAATCAGCCCGTCGCCCGAAAACGACTCAGCCAGAATCCCGTTAATGTACACTCCAAGCGTCAGTATGCGCCTCATGGAGGGCGCGCGCGTCACCGTGGCGTCGTTGAGCGCCATGGGCTGCCCGGCCACATCGGCCTCCAGCAGCATACGCTCCTCCAGCATATACTGGCCCGACAGCAGCCGATCGACGCACTTTTGCATGTCATCCGGCTCCAGCTCGGTCAAAAAGCCCACATGCCCCATGTTGATGCCCATTACCGGCACGTCGCCGCGCAGCGCGTACTGAAGCCCGGAGAGAAGCGTTCCGTCACCGCCAAAGGTAATCAGAAGATCGCAGTCGTTAAAGCCGCATTTGCACGTTTCAAAGCCGCGCACGCTGCTCAAACGTCCCTCAACACTGACCTGAACGCCCCGGCTTCTGAAATGCTCCATCAGAGAAATCGCCGCCTGGCTTGTTCTGTCGTTGACATTGCTGCACCAAAATCCAACTTCGCGAATCTCCACGTCCGTTTTCCTCCCCGCTCGGCTCATATCAGGTATCGCATAACCGGCATACTGTATAAGTATACCACGTCATAACATTGGATCAAAGACTTTTTTATTTTCTTAACACTATTGTCATAATCTTAGCAGGCGATCGCGCACGGCCTCCGCGACCGAATCGACATCCAGCGCGCACTCGGCCATCTGTTCGGATACGGTTCCCTGTTCGATAAAGCGATCGGGAACGCCCAGATTGAGCACGGCCACCGTCTCGTTCTGCGCGGCCAGACATTCGTTGACCGCCGAGCCGAATCCGCCGGTAAGCACGTTGTCCTCCAGCGTCACAAGAAGTCTGTGCTCCCGGGCGCAGGACAAAAGCATCTCTTCGTCCAGCGGCTTAATAAAGCGCGCGTCCACCACACCGCAGGAGAGCCCCTTTTCCATCAGGCGCATGGCGGCGCGCATGGCGACCGACACCATCCGCCCCACGGCCAGTATCACGGCCGTCTCCCCGGCGATCATTTCCTCCCAGGTTCCCAGGCGCATGGCGGTGTGATCGCGCAGATGCGGGCCCATGTCGTCGCCCTCTCGAGCATAGCGTATGGCCATCGGGCCGTCGTGCGTGCTGCTCAGGCGAATCATCTCGCGCAGTTGCCGCACATCGCGGGGCGAGGCCACCACCAGGCCGGGAATCTGTCGCAAAAACGAAAGGTCGAATACGCCCTGATGGGTTGCGCCGTCCGCGCCCACCAGGCCGCTTCGATCAATAAGCAGTGTCACCGGCAGATTTTCCAGCGCCACATCGCAGATCATCTGATCATAGGCGCGCTGCAAAAAGGTTGAATAAATCCCCACATATGGCCTTAATCCCGCCGCCGCCATGCCCGCTGCCATGGTGATCATATGCTCCTCGGCAATGCCGACATCAAAAAAGCGATCGGGAAAGCGATCAGCGAAGGCCTGCAGGCCGGTTCCGCCCGGCATGGCCGCCGTCAGCGCCATAATGCGAATATCCTTTTCGGCCAGCGCCATCAATTCGCTCACGGCAATTGAGCCGTTGCTCACCGAGGCCGAGCAGACGCTCTCCTCGCGCTCGCGGGGCGAAACGCCATGATACAGATCGGGGCGCTTTTCAGCATCAGCATAGCCCCGTCCCTTCTGCGTCACGACATGCAGCAGCACCGGCTCCTCGCTGCGGCGCGCCTTCTCAAAAACGTCGATCAGCTGAGAGAGGTCATGCCCGTCTACCGGCCCCAGATAGCGCACGCCCAACGCGCTGAAAAAGTGATCGTCCACCAGCAGCCGCCGAAAAGACGAAAGCACCTTGCTGATGCTCCGCTCCATTGGCCGACCAATTCGCGGCAGGCGACCCAGCCCCTGCTTGAGGCCACGGCGCACCGCCGTGTAAACGCCGCTTTGGCGCAGACGCGTCAGATGAACGGAAAGTGCGCCCACATTGCGCGCAATGGACATTTCGTTGTCGTTGAGCACCACAATCAGCGGCGTTTTTGTATGCCCGGCATCATTGAGCGCCTCATAGCACATGCCGCCGGTCATCGCGCCGTCTCCGGTCACAGCCACCACGGCGTGCCGATCGCCCATCAGATCCCGCGCGCGCGCCATGCCCAGCGCCGCCGAAATAGCCGTCGATGCATGTCCGGCGGCAAAGGCGTCGTATTCGCTTTCGCTGATGCGCGGAAAGCCGGACAGCCCGCCGCGTTCGCGCAGGTGGGCGAACTGCTCGCGCCGTCCGGTCAGTATTTTATGAACGTAAGACTGGTGTCCCACATCGAAGACGATGCGGTCCTCCGGCTCGTTAAAGACGTATTCAAGCGCCAGCGTCAGCTCCACCACGCCCAAATTGGAGGCGAGATGGCCGCCCTGCTCAAGCACGGTTTCCACCAGCAGCGCCCGAATCTCACCGGCCAGCCGCTCCATCTCTTCAAGACTGAGATGCTTTAAATCTTGCGGCGAATTAATCGTTTCGAGCATGACAAGACTCCTCTTTTGTATGGCGGCGCCGTCAAATGCCCAGCATCAAAACGGCAATAACCGCGCCCACAATGGCTCCCATGAACACCTGAAAGGGCGTGTGTCCCAGCAACTCCTTGAGCGTTTCATCAGGCAGATCGCCGCCGCTTTGAATAATTTCCTGAACAATCTTGTTAATCATCGCAGCCTGCTTGCCCGCCGAGCGGCGCACACCGGCCGCATCGGTCATGGTA
>CAYOTH010000323.1:0-2831 GCA_964406835.1 uncultured Oscillospiraceae bacterium | reverse complement strand
GGTCTGGGGCGTCCCGAGGAAATCGTGCAGTGCGTAAACATGGGCTATACGCTGTTCGACTGCGTGATTCCCACCCGCGAGGCGCGCCACCAGCGGCTGTACTGCTTCAAAAAGGGTATGGCCACGCCCGAGGGCGTTCGCCGTCCGGACGGCAAGTTTTATTCGTTTGTCTATATGCTGGACGATCAGCATGTGCGCGACAAGAGCCCCATTGACCCTGAATGCGACTGCATCCTCTGCCGCCGTTATTCGCGCGCCTATCTGCATCACCTCTTTAAAGTGGGCGATTCGCAGGCCTATCGTCTGGCCACGGCGCACAATCTGCGCTTCTATGCCCGATTGATGGAGCTGCTCCGCCATGAGTGACGTGCCGTTCCTCGCCAAATACAAGGATGTTTGCCCTGAAACCGTCAGCCGTCTGTACGCCGAGGAGCTTGCAAAGCGCAAAAACGCCAAGGAAGCTGAAAAAGCGCTCAAAACGGCGCTGCATCAAATTACCGGGGCCTTCATGACGAGCGACGAACTCAAGCGCGCCCGAAAGCTCATGGATGCCCCTGATGCCGAATCAGCGCTTTTCGAAACGCTGAAAATGCACGCCTCCACGCGCGAGCGACTTGAAACCATCGACGCCTTTTACGGGGCGCTGCTGGGCGATTTATCCATCGCCTCGCTGCTGGATCTGGCCTGCGGCCTCAATCCGCTTTATCTGGGACAGAAGGGCTATGCCGTGCGCGCGCTGGACATCAGCGGCGGCTGTGTTGCGCTGATCAACGCCTGGGCGCAAAAGCAGCAGTGGGATGTTTCGGCCGAATGCCGAGATCTGCTCTGCGCACCGCCCCTGCCTCCAACCGACGCGGCGCTTTTAATGAAGCTTCTGCCCGTGCTGGAGCAGCAGAAAAAAGGCGCGGCGCTCGACGTGCTTTTGTCCATTCCCGCCCCGCTTCTTATTGTTACCTTTCCGCTGAAGACGCTGGGCGGACGCAGCGTCGGCATGGAAGCGCACTATTCCGCCTGGTTCGAAACGACCGTCTCCCGGGACTTTTCCATCGAACGGCGCGAAGTGCTCTTTGGCGAGCTATGCTATACCGTCCGCAGAAAGGGCTGATACGCCATGCCCACGCTCTATGTCGTCGCCACACCCATCGGCAACCTGAACGATCTCTCTCCCCGCGTACGCGATACGCTGGAGAAGGTCGATCTGGTGGCTGCCGAGGATACGCGCATGGCCATGAAGCTGCTCAATCACCTGAGGCTGTCCAAGCCGGCCGTCTCCTGTCACCGGCATAACGAGGAAAGCCGCGCCTCCTTTATCGTGGAGCGTATGCTCAGCGAGAACATCGACGTGGCGCTCACCTGCGATGCCGGAACCCCCGCCATTTCCGACCCGGGCAATCGGCTGGTTGACGCCGCCTGGCAGGCCGGGATAACGGTCGTGCCGGTATGCGGCCCCTCCGCCACGGTCACGGCACTGTCGGCTTCCGGCTTTGACGCGCGCGAATTTGCCTTTTACGGCTTCCTGCCGCGTGAAAAAAAGCCGCTGACCGAAAAATTGCAGGCCATCCGCGCAACGGGCGTTCCCATTGCCGTGGCCTACGAATCGCCGCACCGCATCGTCAATCTGGTCGAGCAGATTGACAAAACGCTGCCTGGCTGCCGTCTGGCCGTCTGCTGCGATCTGACCAAACTCTACGAAACCATTTACCGCGGCTTTTGCAGCGACGTGCTGGAGGTGCTTCGCAAAAACCCCAACGTCGAAAAGGGCGAGTACTGTCTGGTGATTGACTTAAGTCCTCTGCCGCCGCTCGAAGCCAAGGCAGAAACGCCCGAGGCCGATGTCTTTTTGCTGCGCGCCCTGCTGGACGGCGCCGATCTGGACGAAGCCGCCGCCGCCGCGCGCGAGGCCGGCTACCCGCGCAACGATATTTACCGCGCCCGGCTCAAAATCCAATCGCTTTTTGAAGAAGAATGACCGCCGAAAGGTCTGTGTATAAGTCATTTTTTCCTGCGAACCTATTGAAAGTGAGGCCGATTCCCATGAACGCCACCCAATGCCTGCGCCGCCTGGTCGATTTTGCCGTCTTCCACGGTCTGGTCGAAGAAGAAGACAGAAAATACACCTTTAATCGTCTGCTGGACGATATGCGCATGAGCGCGCCGGAGGAGGCTGCCCCATGCGAGGAGCCGCTGCCCCCCACCGTCACGCCTCTTTTGAACCGCCTGACCGAGCTGGCCGCCGAAAAGGGCCTGATCGCCGATACTGCCGGTGAAAAGGAGCTCTTTGCTACCCGCCTGTGCGGCGAAATCACGCCTCACCCCGCGACAGTGCGCGCGCACTTCAACGAGCTTTATGCCAACGAAGGCCCCGAAGTCGCCACAGTGTGGTTCTATGAGCTGTGCCGCGCCTGCGATTACATCCGTGTGGACAACATCGCCCGCAATGTGCGCTTCTTCTCCGATTCGCCCTGCGGCGAGCTGGAAATCACCATCAATCTGTCCAAGCCGGAAAAAGATCCCCGCGATATTGCCGCGCAGCGCAACGCGCCTCAGGTCGGCTATCCGGCCTGCATGCTCTGCGTTGAAAACCCGGGCTATGCCGGACGCATCGGCTTCCCGGCGCGCCAGAATCACCGCGTCATTCCGCTTTCGCTCAACAACGAAAAGTGGTATTTGCAGTATTCGCCCTATCTGTACTATCCCGAGCACTGCATCGTCTTTAATGAGCAGCATCGCCCGATGCGCATCAGCGCCAGCACGTTTGACTGCCTGTTTGACTTTGTTTCACAGTTCCCGCACTACATGCTCGGCTCCAACGCCGATCTGCCCATTGTCGG
>CAYOTH010000322.1:0-2839 GCA_964406835.1 uncultured Oscillospiraceae bacterium | reverse complement strand
TCAAGGCCATCCTGTCCAGCCTCATCTTCCGCAGGGACGACGTGGTCGTCATGGACATGGAGGCGGGCCTGGAGCACCTTGCCCGCGGCACAGCCAGCATGATGGATCAGTTCATCGTGGTCATCGAGCCCGGCGCACGCAGCATTCAGACCTATGAAAAGGTCAAGCAGCTCGCCGCCGATCTGGGCATCACGCGCGTGCGCGTGGTCGCCAACAAGGTCCGCAACGCCGATGACGAGGCCTTCCTGAAGAGCCGCATCCCCGAGGACGCGCTTCTGGGCTTCATCCACTACAACCCGGAGGTCATCGAGGCCGACCGCCAGGGCGCTTCGCCCTACGACGTCAGCCCTGCTGCCGTTGAAGAGATCCGTGCAATCAAGGCGCGTATGGACAATGAGAAGAACTAATCATGAAAGGAATGGAAACATAGATGGGATTGTTTGATAGAGTATTTCGTGGTTCCGACGAAATGTATTTCAAAGCAGAAACTGAGGTCAACGCACTCATCGCCGAAGTCGGCGAAGACGCTGCGATGACTATGCCCGACACTGCCTATTTCCTGGCATGCTGCTATGCATATCTGGGCAAGAAGATCACGAAGGTTGGCGAGCTGAAAGAAGCTCTCGCCGAGCTGCGTGCAATGATGGGCCGCGACCATCGCACCAAGGCAATCTTCGATTCCGGCGTTGCAACCGCTTGCTGCGCAGAACTGATCGAAGCCTGCAAGTACGCTCGCAACTCCGCTCCCTACGAGGGCACTCAGTATCATGGTCACTTCACCGATGCTGAGGTTCGCGAACTGGGCGTTCCGCTGGTTACCGGCGATATCCCCGGCTTCGTCGTTATGATCGGACCCGCTCCGACCGCTGAAGAAGCTGTTGCAACCGTTAAGGGCTATCAGTCTCGCGGTATCTTCGTATTCCTGATCGGCGGCATCATCGATCAGATTCACGGCGCAGGCATCAGCACCGGTTTCCCGGTTCGTCTGGTTGCTGTCGGCGATGACATCTGGGCTGTTGGTCACGTTATTTCGCTGGTTACCCGTGCTGCCATGATATTCGGCGCAACCGAGCCCGGCGACTGCGATGCTTTCCATCGTTACACCTTCGACCGTATCAACGCTTTCGTAAACGCTTACGCTCCTGTCAACGATATCACCGTTGCCTGCGGCGCCGGCGCAATCAAGCTCGGTTTCCCGGTTATCACCAACGATACCGAGGATATGTGGGCAGTTCCGAAGTCCTTGATTATCAACACCAATACTCAGGACTGGATCGAGACTTCTCTCGAAGCACGCGGCATCAAGATCAAGGTTACCAACATCGATATCCCCGTTGCTTTCTCCAATGCATTCGAGGGCGAAATCATCCGCCGCAAGAGCATGCAGATCGAAATCGACGGTTCCCGTGTTGACAGCCTTGAGCTGGTTCAGACCAAGGAAGCCCACGAAATCGAAGACCACGCCATCATTCTGGAAGGCCCCGACTTCGACCAGTTCGAGTTCGGCTCCAAGATTCCCTGCGCTTATGTTGTTGACGTTGCCGGCAAGAACATGCAGACCGACTTCGAAGGCGTTATGGAGCGTAAGTTCCACAGCTGGCTGAACTGCGTTGAAGGCGTCATGCACACCGGTCAGCGCGACATGATCCGCATCCGCGTAAGCGACGCTGCTTTCGAAGCAGGCTTCCGCGCAAAGCACATCGGCGAAGTTCTGTACGCCAAGATCAAGTCCGAATTCGACGCTGTTGTTGACAAGTGCCAGGTTCGCATCTACACCGACCCCGCAAAGGTTGCCGAGCTGCGCGCCATGGGTAACGAAACCTTCAACAAGCGCGACGAGCGTCTGCGCACCCTGACCGATGAATCTGTAGACGTATTCTACACCTGCATCCTGTGCCAGGCCTTCTCCCCCTCTCACGTATGTATCGTTACCCCCGAGCGTCTCGGTCTGTGCGGCGCTGTATCCTGGCTGGATGCAAAGGCCACCAACGAGCTGGATCCGGAAGGCCCCTGCCAGATCGTTACCAAGACCCGCATGGTGGACGAGCGCGTCGGCCGCTACGAGGACGTAGACGAAGCCGTTCAGCTCTACTCTCACGGCGCCCTGGAGCACGTAACCCTGTACTCCATCATGGAAGACCCGATGACCTCCTGCGGCTGCTTCGAGTGCATCTGCGGCATCGAGCCCCTGTCCAACGGCGTGGTTATCGTCAACCGCGAGCATGCCGGCATGACTCCTCTGGGCATGAGCTTCTCCGAAATGGCTTCCATGACCGGCGGCGGCGTGCAGACCCCCGGCTTCATGGGCCACGGCAAGCACTTCATCGCTTCCAAGAAGTTCATGGCTGCTGAAGGCGGCCCCGCACGTATCGTATGGCTGCCCAAGGCACTGAAGGATCAGGTTGCTGAGCGCCTGAACGAAACCGCCAAGGAAATGTACGGTATCGAAAACTTCTGCGACATGATCGCTGACGAAACCGTTACCGAGGATATGGAAGAGCTCTACGCCTTCCTGTCCGAGAAGGGCCATCCGGTTCTCGGTATGGAACCCCTGATGTAATTCTGTGGACGGGGGAGCAAGCTCCCCCGCCACTACCACCCCCTCCAGAATTTCATCGCGCCCTTCGGACACAATGAAATTCTGCAAGGTTGCGATTCCTTACGGAATCAGCACCATTTCCGCCGCGGGTGCTGCGATCCAAATTTTCAATTTGAATCGCGCAGTCGGCTAGCCGACCAAGAATTCTAAAGAATTCTTGCCTTCAGTCGCTGGAAATGATTTAACAGGCTGTTCTGCGCAGCCGTTGAGAAAATACGGGAGAGGCGCAAGCCTCTCCTG
>CAYOTH010000321.1:0-2848 GCA_964406835.1 uncultured Oscillospiraceae bacterium | reverse complement strand
CTATTATATCAGAAAAGGCCGCTTTTTGCGACCTTTTTTGACAGGCTGAAAAAACTCACTGAAAATCACAGGATTTCAGTGAGTTTTTTCTTATAAACAAGCGCTTTAATCGGCTTTGGGGCCAACAAAGGCCGCAGAACGGGGCGCGCTCAGAACCTGACGCGTGACCTCGTTGACCGACTCAAATTTGATGGCATCGAGCTTTTGAATCATCTCATCCTCGGACTGCGTGCTGCCCAGAAGAAGCATACGCCGTCCCAGCGCGTTCATGCGCGCCGAAGCGCTCTCCTGCCCCAGCACATAGCCGCCTTTGATCTGCGCGCGCGTCTGCTCAAATTCCTCGCGCGTCACGCCGTCTTTAATCAACGTCTTGACTTCCTCATCGATCATTTTCAGCACGGCATCGGTATTCTGCGGGCTGATTCCGGCGTAGATGGTCAGCATACCGGTTGCCGTATAGAAGCTCGGATAGCTGTAGACCGAATAGGCCATGCCGCTTTCCTCGCGAATGCGCTGAAACAGCCGGGAGCTCATCGCGCCGCCCAGAATGCTGTTGAAGATCGACGTCGGGAAAACATCCTTGTCGCCCATTTTACAGGTCGGAAAGCCGATGGAAACATGCACCTGCTCAATGTCCTTTTCGCGGCGCAGGCTCTGCGGGGCGGAGGGACGCACAATGCATTCCGGGCAGACGCCCTCGCCCATCGTCCAGCCGCCAAAATAGCACTCGGCCAAATCGACCAGCTTATCCCAGTCATAGTTGCCGGCCACCGCCAGCACTGAGCATTCCGGGCGGTACATCTTATCGCGATAAGCAACAAGCATATCACGTGTAAAGGCGCGCACATTCTCTGCCGGGCCAAGAATCGGCCAAGCCAGCGGCTGATCGCCGTACTGCGCCGCCATAATCAGCTCACTGCACAGATCCTCCGGCTCATCCTCCGACATGGCGATTTCCTCCAGCACCACGCCGCGCTCCTTGTTCAGCTCGCGCTCGTCAAAGGTGGAATGCAGCACCATATCGCTGAGCACATCCATCGCCAATTCGGTGTGCTCATCGATCACTTTGGCATAATAGCAGGTGCATTCCTTAGCCGTAAAGGCATTCAGCTGGCCGCCGACGGCATCCATGGCCTCGGCAATCTGCCGGGCGCTGCGCTTTTGGGTGCCTTTAAAGAGCATGTGTTCAAGAAAATGGCTCAGGCCATTCTCCTCGCGCGTCTCATACTGCGATCCAGCCGCAATCCATACACCCACCGAAACCGACCTGAAATGCGGCAGCCGCTCGCCGATGATGGTCAGGCCGTTTTTAAGCTTGCATTGATCGTACATACTTGCCCTCCGAGTGAATTATAGCAGCGCTTCGAGCAGCTCCTTGGCGCGAAGAATATCGCGCGTCTGCTCATCGCCGCTGATTTCCCGCTCAATGGTCAGCGCGCCGTCATACCCCAGCGCCTTCAGCTTTTTCATGACCTGCGGGAAATTGACCAGCCCGTCTCCCAGCGCCGTCTCGCGGCCCAAATGCCAGCCGTCCGTCGGCCAGCAGCCGTCCTTGACGTGAACATCGCGGACGTAGCGGCCCAGAATGTCGAGAGCATCCAGCGGATGCGCCTTGCCATAGAGAATCAGATTGGCCGTATCCAGATTGATGCCCAGATTGCCCGTGCGCACATCCTCAATGGCGCGCAGCAGCGTCACCGGCGTCTCCTGACCGGTCTCGAACAGGAAATACTGGCCGTTCTCCTTCATATGCTGCGCCACATCGCGAATCGCGTCGATCATTCCGGCATACTGCGGATCATGCGGATTTTCCGGGATGAAGCCGGCATGCGTCGCCACCTGCTGAACGCCCAGAAGATGAGCAAAATCAGCCGAAGCCTTCAGCTCCTGAACGCGGCGATGGCGATAGGCTGCCGGCAAAAGCCCCAGCGTGAGCGGCCCCTCGGTAAAATTCCAGGCCGTCGGGCCCGACCATCCTGCCCAGAACGTCGAAATCTCAACGTCATAGCGAGCGCTGGCCGCCTTGATCGTCTCCGCCAGCTCATCGGTATAGATGCTCACATCGTAATTGCAGAGCTGGCAGGAATGAATCCCCAGCTCGGCCACCTTGCGCATGCTCTCGTCAATATTGCTCAGGCCATGACCAATCATAACGCCGATTTTCATAAGCCAATTCTCTCCTTTTATAAAAACGGGGAGAGGCCGAATCGACTCTCTCCCGTATATATTACAGATTCCTGTTAATGATCGCGGCGCGGGCCACGACGGTCGTCGCGGCGGGGAGCCGGACGGCGCACGGGCATGGATTCATCGTCATAAACGATGTCATTGCGCAGCAGATTGATGCGGCCCTGCGCATCGATCTCGGCCACCTTGCACTCGAGCGTATCGCCGATCTTGACGACATCCTCAACCTTGTCCACATGGCCGTTGGCCAGCTTGGAAACGTGAATCATACCGTCCTTGCCGGGCGCATACTCAACGAACGCGCCGAAGGGCATGATGCGGGCCACGGTACCGGTGAACACATCGCCCACTTTCAGCTCGCGGACAATTCCCTCGATGATGCTCTTGGCCTTCTGAGCCGCAGCGGCATCCTCGGTGGCAATGTACACACTGCCGTCATCCTCGATGTCGATCTTGACGCCGGTCTGCTCGATGATCTTATTGATCATCTTGCCGCGCGGGCCGACGACCTCGCCGATCTTCTCCGGATCAATGCGGAACTGAATGATCTTGGGCGCGTACTTGGACAGCTCCTCACGCGGGGCCGGCAGCACTTCGAGCATCTTGCCCAGGATGTACATACGGCCGTCATAGGCCTGAGCCAGCGCCTGACGCAGAATGG
>CAYOTH010000320.1:0-2851 GCA_964406835.1 uncultured Oscillospiraceae bacterium | reverse complement strand
GCCTTTATCAGGGCAAGCGCGTCTCGGTCATGGCCTCCGGCATGGGTATGCCTTCAATGGGCATCTATTCCTATGAGCTGTATAACTTCTATCACGTTGAGAACATCATCCGTATTGGCTCGGCCGGTATGATTTCGCCCTCACTCAAGGTGCGCGATATCGTCGCCGGTATCAGCTGCTATACCAATTCAAACTTCGGCCATCAGTTTGGCTTTGACGGCCAGCTAGCCCCCTGCTGCTCCTATAAGCTGCTTGACGCGGCTATGAAGGCCGGCGCAGCGCTGGGACAAACGCCAGTTGCCGGCGCCATTTATTCCTCTGATTGCTTCTATGACGATTCCGAACCGCTGAGCAAATTACAGAAGCTGAGCGTTTTGTGCGTCGAAATGGAAACCGCCGCGCTTTATCTCAACGCTGCGCGCGCCGGGAAAAACGCGCTGGCCCTTCTGACCATTTCCGATAACCCCTTCACCGGCGAAGGCCTCAGCGCCGAAGAGCGCCAAAACACCTTCACCCGCATGATGGAAATTGCCCTGTCCATTGCCTGACCCACACAAGGAGACGCCATGCTTTTTACCGATTACATCTGGGATTTCGATGGCACGCTGTTTGATACATACGAGCGCATCAGCTCGGCCTTTCGCGAGGCGCTACATCGTCTGGGCTGCGACCGCCCGCACGACGAAGTGCTTGTCGCCGTCAAGCAATCCGTCCGCGGCGCAGCGGCCCGCTATGCCCGGGAATACGGCCTGAACGAGGAGGCCATCAATCGCCTCTATCACGACATTGAAGACGCGCTGCCTGTCGATGACATGATCCCCTTTCCCGGCGCTCAGGCCTTTTTGCAGGCCGTTTTAGCGCGCGGGGGCCGTCATTTTCTCTACACGCACCGCGATCAGCGCGCGCTTATCGCTCTGGGCAACCACGGTATGGCTTCCTGTTTTTCCGGCGCCATCACCATCGAGGATCCCTTCCCTTTCAAGCCCGCGCCCGACGCGCTGCTCTATCTGATAAAAAAGCATGATATCGCGCCCGAAAAGGCCGTCATGCTAGGCGATCGCGACATCGATATGGATGCGGCGCTCAACGCCGGTCTCTCCGGCTGTCTGATCGATTCCGGGCATTATTACGACGCCTATCAGAAAACGCCGCTGCGCTGCGAATCCTTTGACGAACTGTATGCGCTAATGCAGTTCTGACGCCGCTTAAAGCCAACAAAAACAGCCTCTTCCTATGCGAAGCTCATTATTCGCATAAGAGAGGCTGTTTTTATGATTGTTTTCAGAGGGCAACCGCTTTTAGTCCAGCTTTTCCATGAGGATGGCGCGGCCAGCCTCGCTGCTGCGATCAAAGGCCGTCAGCACGTCCAGCGTATGGAACGTGCGTCGGCTGCTGGTGATGAAATCATCGTGTCCGTCGCGTATGGCACGCGCCATTTCGAGCAGACCCAGGCCGCGGCTGTTCTCCTTATTGTCAAAGAGCAGCGGCATTTCGCGCACCTCGCCTTCCTCGGGACGATACAGCTTCACCGGCCCGCCAAAGGTGTTGGGATCGGGCACGAACAGCGTTCCCTTTTCGCCGTAGATTTCGATGCAGGGCAGGCCGCTGCGCCAAACGTCAAAGGTCGTCGTCAGCGTTCCCACCGCGCCCGATTCAAAGCGCATGGTGCCGGAGAGATAGGTGCTGACCTCCACGTCGATCATCTCGCCATAATGCTCGGCGCAGGTCATTTTGCGGCGCGCAAAGGAGCGGCTGGTCGTCGCCGAAACGCTTTCCACGCGCCCCATCAGATAGGTCAGCGCCGTGATATAGTACGGTCCCATGTCCATCATCGGGCCGCCGCCGTACTTATAGAAGAACTCGGGATCGGGATGCCAGGATTCCGGGCCGTGGCCCATCATAAAGCCGCTGGCTCCCACCGGACGGCCGATAAAGCCGTCGTCAATCAGCTTTTTGCAGGTCTGTATGCCCGCGCCCAGGAAAGTATCCGGCGCACCGCCAATCATCAGCTTCTTTTCCCGGGCCAGCGCCACCAGCTCGCGTCCCTCTTCAATCGACGCGCCCAGCGGCTTTTCGCAGTAGACGTGCTTGCCGTGCAGAAGAGCCTGCTTGGACACCTCGTAATGCTGAAAAGGCCGCGTAATGTTGAGAATCAAATCCACCTCGGGATCGTCAAACGCCTCGTACATATCGGCATAAATCTTGCCGATGCCGTATTCAGCCGCCGCCTTTTCGGCCTTTTCGCGCTCCAGATCGCACAGACCGACGATTTTCATCTCGGTAAACCGCCGCGTGATGTTCTGAAGATAGATGCCGCTGATGTTGCCCACGCCAATAAATGCAATTCCGATCGCCATAACTTTTTTCCTCCTTATGTTTGCTTAAAGCCTTCTCAGCTTCTCAAGCCAGTGAATAAAACGCGGCTCGGGCGGCGCTTCAAAGCACATATGCTCGCCGGTGGTCGGGTGATCAAAACCAATCCTGAAGGCATGCAGCAGCTGCCCACCCTCGACCGGATAAGGCGATTTCTTCGGCCCATACACCGGGTCACCCAAGACCGGATGCCCCAAAGACGCCATGTGAACGCGAATCTGATGGGTGCGCCCGGTGGTTAGCCGCGCCTCGATCAAAGTTGCCCCCCTCAGCTCCTCAAGAACCGTCCAATGCGTATGGGCTTCACGCCCGCCCGCCACAATGGCCATTTTCTTTCGGTCGGTCGGATGACGCCCAATCGGGCCGCTCACATCGCCCTCCGTCTCCTTCATTTGGCCAATCAGTATCGCCCGGTACGCCCGCTCGACGGTATGCGCCTTAATCTGCTCTGAGAGCAGCATGTGGCTTTTGTCGTTCT
>CAYOTH010000319.1:0-2853 GCA_964406835.1 uncultured Oscillospiraceae bacterium | reverse complement strand
ATCGCATAAGAAGACGCATTGCGAGGTCGCATTGTGGATTCTTTGACAGGCTGATGCGTCGCCCATTTTTTGATAGAAATGGGCGGCGCATTTTTGTCAGCCGAATAGGTGATATAAACCTCCCGGTTCAACTGGGGGCGTAAAAATAACTTTAGCAAATGGACCCTTGAATGAATCTCCGAGTAGGGGATTGCGAAGCGAAGAGTGTGATTTTTGTTTGGGGGCTTGTAAGGCGGTGTTTACTTTTTCAGGCGCTTTTCAAAGAAGCCGACATAGACGGCCAGCTCGGCGGCGTAGGGTTCGTCCTGCATCAATTCAAGCAGGCGAAGCGCTTTTTGTCGGCGGGCGTTGGCATGAGCATTCTGGCCGATGGATTCATCGTATTCGGCAGCCTGCTCAAGCATTTGCAGGAGGTTTTCAAAGCTGATGCGCGCCTGCTTTTCGGCGGCGTCGCGCTTGCCCTCGCCGTGCAGCAGGAAGGCCATTTCACTCAGGCGTGAAAAGGTCAGATCGGGCAGCTTTTCGGCGGCGGACAGCGCGCCCTGCTCGTCGCCGCGGGCGGACAGCGCATAGGCGGTAAAGCGCAGCGCATCAAAGCGGTCGCTTTCGTCCCGGGTGCAGGCGATCAGCTGGCGTGCAATGTTTAGCGTTTCGTCCGGATGCTGCGTGTAATCGGTCACATAGAGCAGCGTTCGCCAAAGCGGCGCGGCGGCTGAATGGCGTTCAAGCCCGGCGCGCAGCAGGGAACGCGCTTTTTCCGGGTCGCTTTCGATGAGCGCTTCAGCCTGGCGCTTCACAGCGTCGATGGCCTGCGTGCTTGCGTCAATCTGCAACAGCGCGTCGGCAGAGAGGCCCAGGGCGCGGCACAGCGCCGGAATGAGGGAAAGATCGGGCAGCGTTAAGCCGTTTTCCCATTTGCTGACAGCTTGCGGGGAGACGTTGAGCACCTGAGCGAGCTGCTCCTGAGTCAGGCCGCGGTGGGTACGCTCCGCGCGAATGGTTTCAGCGAGGAATGAGCGCATAAAAAGTGTCTCCTTCCGGATAGGATGACTTTATCATACACCGAAAGGAGGCGCTTTGGCAATCACTGATTAGGCGGCTCGGCTCAACCGGGCGTTGAAAAGGGCTGATTTAGCGCTTCAGCGCGGATTGCCCATGAAGAAGACGGCCAGCGTTCCGGGGCCGGAATGCGCGCCGACGACCAGATCGAGCGGCGCAATGATGATTTCACGCGGGCCATATTCGCTGCGGATGCGCTCGGCCAGATCCTCGGCCTTCTCGGCGTTGTCGGCATGGACGATAAACACCGGGCTGTCGGGCTGGTTTTCGAAGGTTTCTCGCATATGGGCGAGCATCGTCTTGACGGCTGCACGCACGCCGCGCACCTTGTCAACGGCGGCCAGGTGGCCTTCGTTATCGACGTGCAGCACGGGTTTGATGTCCAGCAAATTGCCGAAAACCGCGCTGGTGGCCGAGATGCGGCCGCCCCGGCGCAGATATTTGAGCGATTCCACGGTAAACCAGTGGCAGGAGCGCAGTTTGTTTTCCTCAACCCAGGCCAGCGTTTCTTCGATGGTTTTGCCCTGCTCGCGCTGACGGGCGGCCAGTGTGACGATCAGTCCCTGGCCCAACGAGGCACACAGCGTGTCGCAGCCCAGAATTTTTCGCTCGGGATAGCGCTCGCGCAGCTCGTCCAGCGCCAAGCAGACATTCTGGCAGGTGGCGCTCAGGCCGGAGGAAAAGCCGAGGTACAGAACGTCGCGCCCGTTTTGCAGCAGCGCCTCAATCAGTTCAATGGCTTCGGCTGTGTTGACGCAGGAGGTGGTGAAAGAGGTGTTTTCATCGCGCATACGCTGGTAAAAGGGCGTCGGATCCATCGGGCGGCCATTTTCAAAGACTTTGCAGCTTGTTTCGCCGTCTCGAAGAATCAGCGAGAGGATGTGCAGCTGGTAGCGCTCAATCAGCTCAACGGGCAGATTGGCGCTGGTATCGGTGATGATTTCAAAGCTCATGGATGTTTCCTCCGTTTCGAGCAGTTTATGGGCGGGATTATATGTCTGATGAACGATACAATCTAGTCTCTTGAACTACATTATCAGGTTTTTCTTGACTTGTCAACGGGTGTTGCGCAAAATGACTGTTGCAAATGGCTGGAAGATTTGATAAAATGGAAGGCAGTGAGGTGAAGTATTGATGAGCGATGTACGGCAGCAGCTGCTGTCCTTTCATTGCCCGCGATGGGAAGAAATGCCCGATGTGGAGCTTTATGCCGATCAGGTGGTCAACTATATCGAAAAGCACCTGGCACCTTTGAATGTCGAAGGCGACGGCCATATTCTGACGGCCAGCATGATTAACAATTACGTCAAGATGAAGCTGATTCCGGCGCCGGTTAAAAAGCGCTATGGCCTGCCTCAGCTGGCGCGTCTGGTGGTGATCTGTACGCTGAAGCGGGATTTTTCCATTGGGGAATTGTCCACGATGATGGAAACCGTGCTGGCGCATTATGAAAACTTTCTGGCCTATAATCGCTTCTGCGCGGAAATGGAAATGACGATTCGCTCCGTTTTCTGCAAGGAGGATATTCCGCCGGTGGGGGATAATATGGAGGAGCAGATTATCCGCTCCGTGATGATGGCCTTTGCCAACAAACTGATGGCTCACTGTGCCATTCAGGAGTATGCCATGCAACAGAACAAGGCTATGGTTCACGGGGAAGAATAAGTTAGAAGATTCGTTAAAAAGGCCGCTTTTTTATTGACAATCAAGCGCCAAAAAGGTATACTATAAGCGATGTTTCGCTCCAGCCTGTCAAAAAAGGTCGCAAAAAGCGGCCTTTTCTGATATAATAGA
>CAYOTH010000318.1:0-2865 GCA_964406835.1 uncultured Oscillospiraceae bacterium | reverse complement strand
CATTCTCTATCACCTTCACCCTCGAATGAGGCCTATTCACGACACGTTCAGTTCACGCGACAGGCAGCACCATACGAAATATACTCTTCACCGACGTGCTCAATGCCTTCCGCATTGTCGGCGTGCTTCTGCCGGGACTGTTCAGCACGCTGGTCGTTGTGCTCGCCGTTGTGGGCATGACGTTTTTCTAGAACGCGTCCATCGCGCTGCTCATTGCCGCGGCGGTAGCGGCCGGCCTGCTGCTCTCCTGGTGCAGCCGCCGCATGCTGTCCAAAACCTCCGGCACGACCAGCAAAGTGCTCAAGACCTACGACGCCTGGTACAGCCAGTTTGTGAATGTCCTGCCGCTGGTCATGACCAACGACATATTGCCCTATTATCAAACGCGCACCCCGCAGAACATTCGCGCCTTTATCCGCGTCGCCGTTCGGGAGGATCGCGCCATTTACTGGTTTTTCTGGCCGCCCTGGCCATGTAGAACGCGCAGAAGATCGAAACGACGTTCCAGTCGATGATGAAGTGCCTGCCTAGCCTAAACCACATCGAAACGCTCGACATACTGCCCGATGCGAACGGCCGCGAAGTGCTTGACGACATTTCAAGCATCGACTTTAAGCAGGTATCCATAGATCTATCCGGGCGGCGTTCAGGCGCTCAAAACGTCACCTGCCTCCTGGAAAAGGGCGATTTCATCATACTGCGCGGCCACAACGGCAGCGGAAAATCGACCTTTGTCAAGCCGCTCACCGGGCTGTATAGACCGACGGCAGGGCAGCTTGAAATCAACAGTCTGGACAGCCGATGCTACAGTCACAAGGCACGAAACCGCCAGATCCTCTACATCAATCAGGACGAACAGTGCCTGAACGAAACGTTCAAGGCCTACCTTGAAATCATGTCCGGAAAAACGCTGAATGATGCCGGCTCCCAGCGCCTTTTGCGTATGGTTGATCTGCCCGACGACGGACGCCGCATCGAGGGCAATGGCGCCTCCCTCTCCGTGGGACAGCGCAAAAAGCTCGGCCTGCTCAAGCTGATGGAGCGCATCGATCAGGCGTCGGTCATTGTGCTCAACGAGCTGCTCGCGGGAATGGACGCTGCCTCCGCTCAAACGGTCGTCTCCCTGCTGAAACAGCTGGAAGACGCGCAGGACAAAATCATCGTCATGATCGAGCACAATCAGCCTGAAAACCTGCTGCCGCACAAAACCTTTCATTTTGAAAACGGAATCCTGACGGATTAACCGCCTTGAGAAAAGTGCGCCGCCCCTGATTTTTACATCCGTATTATAGCGCCTTCATGCGAATATGCTATACTGAAAATATGGTTTTATTGCTTCCACATGGCACTTCCCGACGCATAAAGAACGTTTCGGGGAGTGCTTTGATCTCTTCAATCAAAGAATTGCGAAAGGAAGACCTCTTCATGAAGAAAAAACTGCTGTTTATCGGCACGGGCGGCACCATCGCCTCTGAAATCTCGGACGGCGCGCTCTCGCCCATGCTCAATGCCGAACAGCTTCTGCGCCATGTTCCCGGCGTTTCCAACCTCTGCGATGTGGACGCGGTGCAGCTTTTTACGCTGGACAGCACCAACATCATGCCGGAGCACTGGGAGCGCATCGCCTGCGAAATCATCGACCGCTATGACGATTACGACGGTTTTGTCATCGCCCACGGCACCGACACCATGGCCTACACCGCCGCCGCGCTGTCCTATCTGATTCAGAACAGCCCCAAGCCGATCATCATCACCGGCGCACAAAAGCCCATCGGCTTCGAAACGACCGACTCCAAGCAAAACCTGACCGACAGCTTCCTGTGCGCCGCTTCCGACTTATCCGGCGTGCTGGTGGTCTTCGGCGGCCAGGTGCTGCTCGGCTCGCGCGCCCGCAAAACGCGTTCAAAGAGCTTTTCGGCCTTTTCAAGCCCGAATTATCCACCGCTGGCCACGGTACAGAACGGCCGCCTTGTGCGCTATTTCAACCCCGTGACCGACGAGGCGCGCTTTTACCGGGAGCTGGATCCTGCCGTCGGGCTGTTAAAGCTCACGCCCGGCGCAGATGCCGAGCTTCTGCGCTTCATGCTCAGCCGCTATCGCGCGCTGGTTATCGAATCCTTCGGCGTGGGCGGGCTGCCCAATCACGGCGGCGCTTTCCAGCGCGAGGTGGCGCGCGCCGTGCAAGCCGGCAAACTGGTGGCCCTGACCACCCAGGTGCAAAGCGAAGGCACCGATCTTTCGGTCTACAATGTCGGCTGCGGCCTGACTGAGCTGGGCGTTTTTGAGGCCTTTGACATGACGCCCGAGGCCTGTTTTACCAAGCTGATGTGGATTTTGAAGCAGAGCAGCGACTACGACGAGCGCCGCCGCCTGTTCTACACGCCCATCTGCCACGATATCCTCCCGCCGGAAGGCCTGTCCTTTTAATCGGCGGCTGTCGGCACGCAAATCCTGAACTTTGAGTCCCTAAGCCTCTCTCCGGCTGAACACGCAGCGTTTGGCCGGAGTTTTCTCTTTTACGCCGCTCATCGTCTCTTTACAGAGGGAAACTTTGCAAATTGCGAAAAATGTGCTATAATATAAAAGATCGTTTTGCGCCCCAACGGGCGTGTTTATATTGACCCAATGGAGGAACACATGGCAAGCACCAAAAAATATCAGGCCAGCGACATACAGGTTCTGGAGGGACTGGACGCCGTGCGTATGCGCCCCGGCATGTACATCGGCTCCACCGGCACGCGCGGCCTGCATCACCTGATCTGGGAAATTGTCGATAATGCCATCGATGAGGCGGCCAACGGCTATGCCGACGAAATCACCGTCACGCTGGGCAAGGACGGCACCTGTACCGTCACCGACAATGGC
>CAYOTH010000317.1:0-2875 GCA_964406835.1 uncultured Oscillospiraceae bacterium | reverse complement strand
ACATGCGAATTTACTTTACCGGCTTTCCGGTAATCGCGCTGTATAACTTCGGCGCGTCCATACTGCGCGCGGTGGGCGATACCAAGCGGCCTTTGTATTTTTTGATGATCGCCGGTGTGGTCAACGTGATTCTCAATCTGATCTGCGTCATCGGCCTGAATATGGGCGTGGCCGGTGTGGCCGTGCCGACGGTGGTTTCCAATCTGATCTCGGCTGTGCTGGTGCTCATCTGCCTGATGCGCAGCACCGGCAGCATTCGCCTGCATTGGAAGAAGCTGCGCGTGGACGGCCCGACGATGCAGGAAATGCTTCGAATCGGCCTGCCTGCGGGCATTCAGGGCTCGGTGTTCTCGATTTCCAACGTCATTATCCAGTCCTCGATCAACATCTTCGGCTCGGTGGTCGTGGCCGGCAACTCGGCGGCGGGCAACATCGAGGGCTTTGTCTATGTCATTATGAACTCGTTTTATCAGGCGGCGCTCACCTTCACCGGCCAGAATGTCGGTGCGGGCAAGCTGGATCGCGTCAAAAAGACGCTCTTCGCCTGTGCGGGCATGGTGACGATTGCAGGTCTTGTCAGTGGCGTGGGCGCATGGCTCATGGGCAAGCCGCTGGCAGGCATCTATTCGACCGATCCCGAGGTCGTGACCTATGCGCTCAAGCGCCTTTCCTATGTCTGCGCGCCGTATTTTATCTGCGGCTTGATGGAGGTCATGGTGGGCATGATGCGCGGCCTTGGCTATTCGGTCGCGCCCATGATGGTTTCGATCATCGGCGTGTGTGGCATTCGCCTGGGCTGGATTTACACCATTTTTGCGCATCATAAGACGCTTGAAACGCTCTATATTTCCTATCCGATTTCGTGGCTGGTGACGGCGGCGGTTCATGCGCTCTGCTTTGTCTGGGCGTATAACCACGTCAAGAAGCGCCGTCAGGCCGAATTGCAGCCGACTGCCTGAATAAAGGGGGCGCGTCCGTACCAAGGCGGCGCGCTGTCCTGAGCAATAGGGAGGATTTTTCCATGTTTGACAGAAAAGCCTGTGTCTATGTCGTCGGACGCGAATACCAGATCGTCTTCAATGCCACGGAGCACGGCATTGCCTGGGTCGAGGTGGACGGCGAGGTCTATCCCGATGAGAAGAACGGCCTGATGCGCAGCGAAACGTTGGTTCACCGCGTCAGCGTGCCGATGGAAAAGCTGGATGCGGCGCGCGGCTACACCGTTTGCTTTAGGGCGCTGCCGGAGCGCAAGCCCTACTGGCCCGAGCTGGGCGAGACGATTCGCCAGCATTACAACTTCCGCCCGATCGACTGGAGCGACGGCCTTCAGGCTTATCACATTGCCGATGCCCACTCCCACGCGCAGGAGGCTGTGGAAACCGGCCGCTACTTCGGCGATCAGCTCGATCTGCTGATTATGAACGGCGATATTCCGGCCGAGAGCAAGACGGAGCAAGATGTGCTTTCCGTCTTTGATATGACCGGCGGCATCACCGGCGGCGAGCGTCCGGTGCTGTATGTGCGCGGCAATCACGACACGCGCGGCAAATACGCCGTGGAGTTCACCGATTTCATCGGCACCGACGAGGGTAGAACCTACTTCACCTTCCGCCTGGGCTCGCTGTGGGGTATTGCGCTCGATTGCGGCGAGGACAAGTGGGACACTTCTGTGGAGTACGGTGGCATCGTCAGCTGCCATACCTTCCGCCAGCGTCAGACCGAGTTCTTGAAGCGCGTTGTCGAGAACGCCGAGCGTGAGTACAAGGCGCCGGGCGTCGAGCGCCGCATCGCCGTGTGCCATGTGCCGTTCATGACCGATCTCATGGCGGGCAATGCCATTTTCGACATCGAGCAGGAGATCTACGCCGAGTGGACGCAGGAACTGAACAAGATGGGCATCGAGCTGATGCTCTGCGGCCACGAGCACAAGCTGCACACCTTCATGCCGGGCGACGAGCGCCTGCGTTATGGCGCCAACTTCCCGGTGCTAGTCGGCTCTCAGCCCTTCTTCTGGGCGAAGGAAGGCGACGTAAGTCGCCTGATCGGCACGGCGCTGACTATTGATGCATCCGGTATCCGCGCTGACTACACCGACAACTGCGGCTGGCACGACGAAGCCCTGCGCCTCAAATAATCCTCAGGCCATCAAGTGCGTTTCCCTTCGGGGAAGCGCGCTTTGCTTGTTGCGGGGAGTCTTTCTATGGGAATAGGCCCATATGATATAGCGCGTCGCGCGTGACCGGGACTGAGGCGCGAGGCAGCGGTAAATGATTGTGGCACAGGGGATTCGGCGGAGGAGTGAGCGGCAGGCTCCGCTGTTTTATGAAAGACAGAAATCGGGAAGATGCTTTGAATGTTTGCGGAGGCCGTTTGGTGGGCGGCGATGAACGGCTTGGGCAGGGGAGTTGGTGGAGGGTTTGATAAAGCGCGTGGTGTGCAGAGATGGATCGAGACTTTGAGAGGCGATGTGAGTGCGGCTGGCGTCACTGAGAAGCGCGCGGCGCGGCGGCTTTATGGGCAAGCACAAAGGTGCTGCGAGGCCTTTAGAGGAGCGGCGGCCGTCGTTTTGCCTTGAGGGCCATGCCGGGCTTAAAGCCCCTTATCCGCGCAAAAGGTCTTTCAAGAAAGCGCGGGGGAAGGCCGGCACAAGGCGAGCCGGGCGGTATTGGCGAGGAGGGGAAGCACCTCTTTTTAAGGCGTATTTCAGGAAAAAGCAAAAAAGTTTGATTTTTTTAAATTTGCCTATTGACAAAGGGTGAGATGTATGGTATTATATGTCTCGTTGATACGGCAATGCCGTAAAGACAAAGCGAAAACAGTATATGGTCGCATGGCTCAGTTGGTAGAGCACATCGTTCACATCGATGGGGTCACA
>CAYOTH010000316.1:0-2893 GCA_964406835.1 uncultured Oscillospiraceae bacterium | reverse complement strand
GCGGTGCCCAGCGTCAGGAAAACGCTGCTCTTCGCGCCGGCCGACACGCCCGCGACGTTCTCGGCCAGCGTGGCCACGGTCGCGTCGTTGTCAACATAGATCGGCTTGTTGATGTCCTTTTGCATCAGCTCAATCACCGGCACATTATGCCAGCCCAGATTGGTGCAGAAGGGAACGATGCCGGTTCGCGGATCCAGAATGCCCGGAATGCCGATACCGACCGACTTCACATCGTCCATCGCCACGCCGGATTTCTCAATCGCCTTGAGCGCCAGCTTGGCCATATCGGCCACAACCGCTTCATGGCCGCGCTCCACCTTAGTCGGGCAGTCCACCTTCGCCAGAATGCGGCCGTTCTCGTCCACCACGCCGGCCTTCAGGTTGGTTCCGCCTACGTCAATGCCCACATAGTACATAAAAAACATCCTCCCCTATTGCTCATGTGCCTTTGTCACACAGGATACCCTTCATTCGCCGTCCCCGCCGCCGATCTTCTCGGCGCGCGCGGCGGTCTTTTCCAATCGCGCGAACATACGCTTTTCCAGCTCCTCGACCGCGTTATAGCCCTGCTGCTTGAGCATCAGATTGCGTGCGGCCACCTCGAGCACCACGGCCACGTTGCGGCCGGGGCGGATGGGCAGAAGGATCCGGGGGACCTGCACTCCCAGAATCTCCTGCGTGTTCTCCTCCTTGCCGAGGCGATCGTATTCCTTGCCATCCACCCAGTGCTCCAGATGAACGACCAGATCAATCGAGCGGGTGCGCATGACCGAGCCAATGCCGAACATCGTTGCCACGTCGATAATGCCGATGCCGCGAATCTCCATCAGATGGCGAATCATTTCCGGCGATTCGCCGATGAGCCGCCGTTCGCTCACGCGCTTAATGTCCACCACGTCGTCGGCCACCAGCCGGTGTCCACGCTTGACCAGCTCCAGCGCCGCCTCGCTCTTGCCCACGCCACTTTCGCCGGTGAGCAGCACGCCCACGCCGTAAACCTCGACCAGCTCGCCGTGCATCGTCGTGCTCGGGGCCAGGTGGTTGTTCAAAAAATAAATGATCTCGACCACCAGGCGCGTCGTGCTGGCCTCGGTGCGGTAGGTCGGAATCTGGCGCGCCCGGGCCAGCTCGATCAAATCGTCCAGTCCCTCCAGCCCGCGGCAGATAATAATGCAGGGCAGATCATAGCTGACGAACGTCTCCAGCTGCTTGCGGCGCACATCGGCTGGCAGCGAATCCAGATAGCTTTTTTCGACCAGGCCGATAATCTGCACGCGCTCGTCGGCAAAATGCTCCCAAAATCCGGCAAACTGTATGCCCGGGCGGTTGATATCGCTGGCTTCAATGGCCAGCTGGCCGCCGGGGGCGGGAACCAGCTCGGTCAGTTTAAGCGCCTTGACCATGGCCGCCGCGTCAACCATTCTGTGTCCCCTCCTCAATGCGTCCGTCCTTCATCATGGCCTCCACCATCTGCGCCACGCCGTCCTCGGCATTCGAGGGGGCCACGCAATCGGCCTTTTCAATCACCTCGCGCGCGCCGTTGGCCATGGCGACGCCCGTTCCGGCCCATTCGATCATGTCCAGGTCATTCAGCCCATCGCCAAAGGCGGCCACTTCGTCGCGGCGAAGGCCCATCGCCTGGCTCAGCTGATTCAGCGCCGCCGCCTTCCCGGCCTGCGGGCTGACAAATTCGATAAAACGCGGCTGAGAGGTGGCCACGCGCACGCGCCCCGCAAAGCGCGCCTGAATGTCAGGCAGAAGCGCGGCAATGCGCTCGGGTGTATCAATGGCCAGCATCTTGGGCGTTTCAAAATCGAGCGACTGGGAAAGCGGCGCATTCGTCACCTCAAGCCGCCCGCTCCCCTTTAGAAAATCCAGATAATCCTGCGCAAAGCGGCCATGCTCGGCGCAGACAAAAGCATCGCCGCGGTAGGCCTGTATGTGCAGCTGCCTTTCCTCGCAGCAGGCGGCAATCTCCCGGGCAAGCGATACGCTCAAGGGCAGCGCAGAAATCGCCTTTTCGCTTTGCGAATCGGCCACCAGCGCGCCGTTATAGCAAATCAGCGGCGCGTCGATTTGCAGCTGCTGCACAAAGGGGCGCAGCGCGCAGGGCATTCGTCCGGAGGAGAGCGTCACCACAACGCCGCGCGCCCGAGCCTGACGCAGCGCTTCAATGGTGCGTTTTGTCAGCTTGCCGGCCGGATTGAGCAGCGTTCCATCCATATCCAGAGCAATCAGCCTGATTGACAATCGGATTCCTCATTTCATTAGACAAGTTTCCTTTTTACACGACAGTCCGTGTCCGTCTATTATAATACAGAATCGGCCGCGCGGCAAGGGGCTGGGGCGATTTTCATCAAATAACCGCGCAAAAAAGCCGCCCGGTCGGCTCCAAAGGCAGCCAGGCGGCTTGAAAAACCATCCTAAAAAAGAGCGTGCTTAAAGCGGCAGCGCCGCGCCATCCAGCGCGGCCTCAAGCAGCGCACCGTCCTGATAGCGCAGCTTCAGCGAGAAAAAGGGATGCTCGCCCTCGATCAGCTTGAGAAAAAGGTGATCGCCCGCCCACAGGGGCAATTCGTAGAGCGTCTGCTTGTCGATCCACTCAAGGCAACCCTCGTCGCACGCCGTAAGCTCGCCCTCAAAGCCGGTCGCGGTAAAGAGGTGCATGTATTCGGCGCTGTGATCGTCGCTCACGAAGGTCACAATCCCTCGAAAGGCATACTTCGTCAGGCGCAGTCCCGTCTCCTCGTAGACCTCGCGCAGCAGGCACTCCTCCGGGCTTTCCCCCTTTTCGAAGTGTCCGCCCACGCCGATCCACTTGTCCCTGTTCTCGTCGTTGACCTTCTTGACGCGGTGCAGCATCAGATACCGGCCGTCCTGCTCGATATAGCAC
>CAYOTH010000315.1:0-2915 GCA_964406835.1 uncultured Oscillospiraceae bacterium | reverse complement strand
TGGCATAACCGGCATCGGGCGAAACAACCACCGTGTTTTCCAGATGCAGCGACTTGACGTACTGCGCCAGCACCGGCAGCGCATAAACGTGGTCCAGCGGCTTCTTGAAGAATCCCTGAATCTGACCGCAGTGCAGATCCTGCACCATGATGCGATCCGCGCCGGCCAGCTCGATGGTCTCGGCGCACACGCGGGCACGAATGGACACGCGCGGCTCATCCTTCTTATCGCCCTTCGCATAGCCGAAATAGGGCATAACCAGCGTCACAGACAGCGCGCTGGCTCGCTTGAAGGCATCCAGCCAGAACAAAATCTCGACGAACTCGTCGTTCGGCTGAAGACCAATCGGCTGCACCAGATACACGGCGCGATCGCGGACAGACTCGTCAATACGAACGAACGTGTTGCCGTCCGAAAAACGAATCACCGTCGACTGACCCAGAGGGCAGCCCAGATACCTGCACATGCGCTCCGCAAAGTCATGTCCGCCGCTTCCTGCAAAGATGGATACGTTAGCGTTGCCTACCATAATCCAATTCTCCTCTCTCATCTTCCATGGCCTTATGTAAAAGTTTTACCAACTAAGTGCCCGTGGTTTATCGGTTATTCCTGAGTCTATCGATAAATCACCGTTCGTGAATGCCCACCCAGTAGACATCATTTTCCGGTGAGTAGCTATCCGTTGACAGCTTTTCGCGGCTGATTTCCTCGCCCGTCGTCACGCTGTAATAAACGCGATAGGCCTCGCTGCGCAAGCCGGCCTTGCCTTCCTTCTTGAGAACGGTTTCGTCGGTATACCAGGCGTGGCTGCCTTCCTCGTCCTGGACAAAGGAAACGCCCTTGCCGGTAATATCGGTCTGCAAAACGTTGGATTCAATCTCAATATAGCCATTGGGATCTACCGGCTGACCAAACACCTTGCAGACTGCCAGTTCGTTTTTGCGATCGACATAAGCGAAGATGTAGAGCGTGCTTTCGGTGTTGTTCTTAAAGCGCATGTCCTTGTCGCCATCGCTGACCGCCGCATCCTGACTGGGCTGCACATAGCCCACCGTCATGGTATGCCGGTGCCGCTCCACCACCGTAAGCCCAGCGCGAATCACTGCGCCATAAATCGTCGTGCTGGCCTGACAGACGCCGCCGCCGACACCCTCAATCACGGTGCTGCCCGCATATTCAGGCGCTTTCTTAAAGCCGTTTTTCTCGGTGCGCTTGCCGACCACCTTATTAAAGCTGACCGTTTCACCCGGCTCCACCGTCATAAAGTTGAAATAGCTCAGCGCCAGATTGACGTTGCTCGATCGCTTTGATGAACTGGTGGCCAGGGATGTGCTGCATTCTCCCAGCAGCAGCGTCTGGTTTTCCAGCTGCTGACGGCTGACCCCAGGCTCGACGATTTCCGGCTCCAGCTCGAACGTGCCGCTCTGTCCCTGAGAAATCATATTTTCAAGCTGCGCCACCAGCTTGCCTGCATCCAGGCTATAGCCCACCGCAGAATCGGTATAGCTGAACTGTGCGATCTCAACGATCTCCATGGTCGCGCTGACCGGCTCGCGATCAATCGACTGCTTGATGGACTGCACCAGCGTCTCCAGCGCCGTTCGATCATAACTCAGCGTCACAGCCAGGTCAACGGGTGCTTCCCGAAGAGTGCGGATCTCGTCCTGCCGTTCAAACAGACTCCCCTCGCGACCATACTGCCAGGCCTTCTCGATCTGAGCATCCACATCAAGGCTGACTCCGATATCCTGCGGCGTAAACCGCCAGCTCTGTCCTTCAAAGGTCATGACGATTTCGGCGTTCATGGCCGCTTCATAGCGCTCGGACAACAGCGCGCGCGCCTCTTCCTTGGTGTATCCGGTCAAAGATTGCGAATTGATCGTCACGCCCTGCTGAAAAGTATCCTTATAGGGCAGTATGTCGCGCGCCAGCCCAATGGCCGCAACGCCGCCCCACACCAGCCCAATCAACACAATCAGGCAACACAGCGCCAGCGCCCGACGAATATACAGCCTGCGGCGCCGCTTTTTCAGACGCCGCATATAGGCTTCATTGCGCCTTGAACCCTGCGCTCTGCGCCTACGATCATTTTGAGTCATTGTCCTCTCCTAGTGCGCATAAAAACCTTTTCAGATCGTCCTCCCGACGTTTCCAATGCTGCATGCCGTCTCCCAGCGAGACATTCTTGACTCGGCCGTGGTAATCACTGCCTCCGGTCACCAGCAGCCCTTCGGCACGCGCCGTACGTTCAAACGCCTGCGACTGCGCCGGGCTATGCGCCATATGATAAACCTCGATGCCCCTCAGGCCATCGGCCTTCAGCGCATGAAAATGTTCGCGTCTCCAATAGGCTTCGCCGTGATTCTGTCCCGGATGTGCAATGACCGGCAGACCGCCACAATCGGCAATCAGGCGAATGGCCTCCTGCACGCCCAGCTTTTCACGCTCGACATAGGCCGGTTTGCCCGGCGAAAGATATCGGCTGAAGGCCTCGCGTACATCGCGCACAACGCCCTTTTGAACCATTACCCGCGCCAGATGAGAGCGCCCAAGAGAGCCATTGGACAGGCTGACGACCTCCTCCACGTCAATCTCCACGCCCAGCGCGCGCAGCTTGTCCACCATGGCATCCATGCGCTCGGCGCGACGCATGCGCATCAACGCCAGCTTTTCTTCCATGCGCACCTCATCGGCGATGCCATAACCCAGCACATGCACCTCGGTTTGGCCGCCTGCGCTGATTTCGACGCCGCCAATCACTTTGACGCCCATCGCCTGCCCTGCCCGACGAGCTTCGGGCAAGCCGGAAAGCGTATCGTGATCGGTAATTGCAATGACTTCAAAGCCCTTTTCGGCCGCAAGCGCGACCACAGCCTCCGGGGAATCGGTTCCGTCGGAGGCGGTCGTGTGAATAT
>CAYOTH010000314.1:0-2931 GCA_964406835.1 uncultured Oscillospiraceae bacterium | reverse complement strand
GGGCCTGCCTGTGCGCTACATCGGCGTGGGCGAGCAGCTTGACGACCTGCAGCCCTTCGACGCCCGCGATTTCATCGACGCCATTCTCTAACCCCCCCACGCGCCCTGTCCCCCGACAGAGCGCGCGTTTTTTTTGAAGCCCGAGGCAGATTTTAAGCCAAGTCCCCGCACTTCCCGAGCCGGTTTCGATTCTCCTAACACAAGCGCTTTAATCAGCGCGGCCTTTTTTCCCGTCCTCCCTTCCCCCAGTGCACAGCGCCCCGCCTGCCGAAGGGGAACATCGGCGGTCGGGGCGTTTGTTTATTCGTTTTTAGCGCGCCTCAGTCGCGAAGGGAGCGGCCCAGGCGCACGGCCAGCGTCTCCTGCGCGGCGCACCACTTGTCGGCCAGACAGATGATCCAGCCCTCGCGAAAGCGCGGCGGCTTCAGCGTGATGGGAAACATGTGCCGCGCGATGGCGTCCTGCTCGCGCGCAGAAAGCGAAAAATCCTTCTGAGCGTTGCGCAGCGCCGCGGCCGGATGATGAAAGCCATGCCACTTGTGTGCCTTGTCGTGCTCGTGCCAGTCGTAGAGGAAGTAATCGTGCAAAAGCGCGGCGCGTACCAAAGCGCGCATGTCGGCCCGCACCCGCAGAAAGCGCGCCAGGCGCACGCTGCACGCCGCCACGCGCACCGAATGGCGATAGCAGCTGATGTCGCCGTGCTGCATAAAGCGCTTCTCCTGCGCCATGCCGTGCGAGGCGAGGATATCCGCGCCCCAGCGGCGCACCGTCTCCGCGTCCCGGGCACGCGCCTTACTCATGGCGGCCCTCGCGCTTTTCGCGGCGATACAGCCGCCTGTCAAGCGACCAGATGCGCTCGGTAAACGCCCCCGGCGCGACATTGGAGAGCGCGTTGTTCATTTCGAACATGCGCGCATCAAGCAGATCCAGCACATGCAGCACCTCGGCCTCGGGGAACATGGGCGGCTTGGGGCTGCCGTACTCGGGCAGATCGTGGTGCGAGAGGATCATATGCTCGAGCATAACGCGCGTTTCCTCGCGCACGCCCAGCGCCTCGCAGGTCTTATCCAGCTCGCTGACGCCGCGCACGATATGCCCCAGCAGCTGGCCCTCGCGGGAATAATCGATCGCCACGCCGTTCTCGTCGGCGCGAATCTCGGTAATCTTGCACAGATCGTGCAGTATCACGCCGGCCGCCAGCAGATCGGCATCCAGCGTGGGATAGACGGCGCACACCGCCTCGGCCATGCGCAGCATGGTGCTGGTGTGGTGCAAAAGGCCGCTTCGCTCGGCATGGTGCAGTCGCGTCGCCGCCGGATAGTACATCAGCGCCCCGCCGCACTGCTCAAGGCGCGCCTTAACCACCGCCTGAAGCTCCTCGTCCTGCATCCGGTTCACGCGCTCCTGAATGACCGAAAGCATATCCTCCGCCGGATAGGGCGCGCAGGGAACCAGCAGGCTCATGTCCACGTCGTCCTTGTCGCCGACCGGGCGCATTTTATCCACGCGCAGCTGCGGGTGGTTGTTGTATTCCTGCATCATCGCGCGAATCTTGACCACCGAGCCGGGCGCGGGCGGCAAAACGGTGCCATCCCACATTTTCGCATTGCACTCGCCGGAAACGTCGCCCAGCGTCATATCGAGAAATTTGCTGCCGTTTGAGGAGGTCCGCTGCTCCGAGGTGCGCACCAGCACAAAGCCCTCGAAGATTTGATTTTTGATAACCTGAGCCAATTGAAGCTGCATTTTTCAAACACCCTTTCATTCCGGTTAAATTTTGCCATAAGCGTGTGATTTATGAAATCATGTGCTACAATGATATATCATAATCCGCAATTTTGCAAGTCCATTCTAAGGAGGAATCGTTTTATGAAATACGTTCTGGTCGTCGGCGACGGCATGGCTGATGAAAAAATCGAGGCTCTGGACGGAAAAACGCCGCTCGAAGCAGCCTCCGGCGTGCATATGGCGCGCATTGCAGGCGGTGAAACCGGTCGTATCCGCACCTGCCCGCCTGAATTCGCGCCGGGCAGCGACGTGGCCTTTTTGACGCTTTTGGGACACGATCCCGTCAAATGCTACCGCGGCCGTTCTCCGCTTGAGGCCGCGGGCGAGGAAGTGGCTCTGCGCGAAAACGAGGTTTCCTTCCGCATGAACCTAGCCACCATTGACGGCTCCTATGAGGGAGGCGTCATGGCCAGCTACAACGGCGACGGCATCGACGGCGAGGACGCCTATCAGCTGGCCCATGATCTGGTTCACAACGCCGAGTTCGCCGCGCTCATGGCGCAGGCCAAAATGCACATCACCGTCACCGATACCTTCCGCCACATCGCCGTGGTCGAGGCGGGCGACGAACCCTTCGAGCTGACCCCGCCGCACGACATCGCCGGCCGCGTGATCGACGACTATCAGCCCCGGGGCCAGAAAGCCGATCTCATGCGCGCGCTTCAGGAAACGGCGCACCGCGTGCTCAGCGCGCATCCGGTCAACCGCCGCCGCATCGTCGAGGGACATCTGCCGGCCAACGCCGTCTGGTTCTGGGGCGCCGGCCGCGCCACGGTGCTTAATAACTTCACCGAGCAGTTCGGCAAGCGCGGAACCGCCGTCTCCGCCGTTCCGCTGGTGCGGGGCATCGCCTGGCTGAGTGGCCTCAAAGCGCCGCGCATTCCCGGCGCAACCGGCGCGCTGGAAACCAACTACGAGGGCAAGGTGGCCGCCACGCTCGAGGCGCTCAAAAACGGCGATGATTTCGTGCTGCTGCACCTCGAAGCGCCCGACGACCTGAGCCATCTGGGGGATCTGGAGGGCAAGGTCGAGTCGATTCGTCGGCTGGACGAGCGGCTGATCGCTCCGGTCATGGACGCGCTGGATGCTTCCGGCGAGGACTACCGCCTGCTCGTCATGCCCGATCACTACACGCTGCTCTCC
>CAYOTH010000313.1:0-2943 GCA_964406835.1 uncultured Oscillospiraceae bacterium | reverse complement strand
GCCGCCGCCGGCGGAAAGGTGGCCGTTGAGCACAACGTAAATGCCGAAGAGCAGAATCACCGGCACGATCAGATTGGAAATCTTCTGAAGGATAACGTCATGGTGCGGCTCATACCGGCGGTCGTCGGCCTCGGCGTCCAGCTTTTCGCGCGTCGGGCGACCGTCCTTGTCCAGGTTGAGCTTGAGCAGCATCATTACGGCGCAGGCGGCGACGAAGAGAACGTGCGATTCGCCCAGGGTATCAAAGGCGCGGTAATCAAGGATCATGCCGCCCACGATATTGACCGAACCGGTTTCCTCAAGGCCCGCTTCAATATAGCGCTGGGAAACCTCGTTGTTTACGGGGTTGTCGGCCGCGCCGAAGGGCGGAAGGTCGGTCACGGAGCCCAGAAGCACATAGATAATCAGCGCGCAGACGACAACGGCCGAAAGGCGATAGAAGAACGTCACAATGCGCGCACCCTGCGATTTCGACCATTCGTGCATGTGATCCTGAATAAGACGCTCGTTTTCGACCGCCTGCTCAGCGCGTTCCTCGCGAGCCTGCTCGATGGCGGCATGCTCGGCCTCGCTGCGCTGATTGCGATAGGCTTCTTCTTTAAGAGAAACATTGATGCGCCGATCCAGTGCATCGGTTTCGCCCTTCATCCAGCCGAGGAAGCGAGCCCACAGGCTGGTTTCGTAATCATTTCTCTGTCTGGCCATGCTTGCTCTCTCCTTCTATAGCGTGGATTTTCTTCAGAGTGACGAAAAAGAGCAGACTGGTGACGCCTGCGCCGACGGCCGCTTCAGTAATGGCCAGATCAGGCGATTCCAGCAAGATCCATATAATGGACATGGCGACGCTCTGAGACATGAATATAATGATGGAAACCATAAGATTGCGCGTCAGGCAGACAGCCAGCGCACAGACCAGAATAAACGCCAGCAAAAGAAAGCTCAGAAAGTCCATCAGTGCTTCACCTCTTTCATGTGATCCTTCAGCCGCTCGTTGATGTGAACCTCAAGGCGGGCAATCAGATGGCTGGAAACCGGGCTGGTCAGCCAGAGCATGAGGATAATCAAAAGCAGCTTCAGCGAAAGGAACTTGAAGCCGCTGAAGACGATCAATCCGGCCAGCACCAGCAAAAGCCCCAGTGTGTCGCCCATGGCGGCGGCATGCATCCGGTTAAGGACATATTTGAAGCGATAAACGCCGATGACCGACAGAATGAAAATGACCAGTCCGGCCAGAATCAGCGCGGCGCCCACAATAAACTGAATCCATTCCATCACAGCTTATTCGCCTCCTGTTTCTTTTCAAGCGCTTCCTTTTCGCGGATTTTGCGCTCGCGATAAGCGCCCATGTAGACCTTGGTCAGCAGCACGACAGCCAGGAAGCTAACCATGGCGTAGATCAGGCCGATGTCGGCCAGATAGCTTTCATTCAGGCGCACGGCCAGCATGGCGATCAGCGCAATGGCGTTCGTGCCGACCATGTTGACGGCTACGATACGATCCGGCACGCTGGGACCGATGATCGAACGCACCATGCACAGGAAGAACAGAATGCCCTGCAAAGCCAGAACGATGTCGAAAAAGACCTCATAGGCCATGTTAAGACTCATTGGCGATTTCCTCCATTTCCAAAAGATCCTGTTCAAACTCCGTGTTGTCAATGCCCTCGGCCAGCGATTTATCCAGTGCGTGAACGCACAGCTTGTCGTCCTCCAGCAGGCAGGTGATGGTGCCGGGCGTCAGCGTGATGGAGTTGGCCAGCGCCACGCGGGCGGAATCGCTTTTTAAACGCGTTTTGAAATAATGGATTTCCGGCTCGACTTCAAGCTCGGGCGAAACGATCAGCCGGATAACCGACGCATTGGCCTTGAAGATCTCGGTCAGCAGCTTCCAGCCATAGCGAAGGCCCTTGGCGATGAGGAGCAGCTTCCTCTTTATAGAGCCGCCCGGCTTCATGCCGAGGATCTTCCAGGAAAAAAGATCGACGAGCGCACAGGCGAGCAGGCCGATGATCAAGAGCTCCCAGGTGATACGCTCGTTGAATATAAACCACAGAACCAGATAGATGAGTGTCATGATAATGCCTCCTTGCAGATTTCGCATCGATCTTGTATTGTACTCTTCCAATTTTGAATAGTCAATCATCTTATCGGAAAAAGAACGTTGAAGGCTCGAAAAATGGCGAAACCTTGACGGGACCGGAAGGAAAGCCTGACGGTTTTTGTCTGTTTTTGTCGTTTTTTGTCGCTTTTGCCAGATGATGTGTGATTTTTGGAGGCTGAAAAGCGCGGCGGCCTTTAGGCTTTTGAAATTCGACAGCATATTGTGCGTCCTGACGCTTTATACCGACAGGGGAAAATGGGCGATCAACGTATAATGGACGCAGATCGCAGGAGGGAGGCGGCGCGTGGAGATCAGCATGGAAGGCTATGTTCTTTCGAACTTTTTGATTGCCGGCGGCATACTGGCTGCGGCGGCTGTCCGGGTACGATTCATTCGGCCGCGACGCGTGCTGCTGGGCGCGCTGAGCGCGTCGCTGGCTTCGGCTGTGGCGGCAGGCTGTGCCTGGGGGAAGAGCGTCTGGGCTGGCGGGCTGTGCTTGGGTGTGTCGCTGGCGGCGATGTTGGCCGGGCTGCGGCTGCGCGTGTGCCTCAGGGCGGCGGCCTGGACGGCGCTGGGGGTGCTTTTGACGGCCGGAGCGGCTGTATCGGCCAAGCTGTGGAACGCGATGCGCGCGCCGTTTCCGGCGCTGCTGGCCTCGGGCGTGATGTTTGGGCTAGCCTGCCTTCTACCGCGCGGTGGCCGGGAGGCGGCGACGGAATGGGCGATGCGCATTACGACGCGTATGGGCAGCGCCGATGTGACGGCGATGATCGATACGGGCAATCGCCTGCGCGAGCCGTTCAGCGATTTGCCGGTGCTCATTGTCAGCAGGCGCTGCTTAAG
>CAYOTH010000312.1:0-2945 GCA_964406835.1 uncultured Oscillospiraceae bacterium | reverse complement strand
GGCGCCAAGCATCACACTGCACTTATGCGCATAGTTGGCGCGCATTTTGACAATGGCCGCGTCCAGGTCATAGCGCGCCATGTATTCGCTGGCCAAGAGCTGCGGGAGCATGGCCGTATGCACGTCGCTGACCTGCTTGCCAACCACCACTTTCTGTACAATCGCCTTGTTGGCGCACAGAAAGCCCACGCGCAGGCCCGGCGCCAGAATCTTGGAAAACGAGCCGCAGTAAATCACGCGGCCATCCGTATCCATAGATTTGATCGTCGGCAGCTTAACGCCGTCAAAGGTCAGCTCACCATAGGGATTGTCCTCGATGATGATCAGATTGTACTTGCGCGCCACCTCATAAACCGCCCGGCGCTTTTCAAGGCTCATGGTCGCGCCCATGGGGTTCTGGAACGTCGGAATGGTATAGATGATCTTCGCGTTTTTATGGAGGGCAGCCGCTCGCTCCAGCGCTTCGATGTTCATGCCGTCCTCATCCATTTCGACACCGACCAGCTGCGCGTTATAAGAACGGAAGGCATTGAGCGCGCCGATGAAGCTGGGCTCCTCGACGATCACCGCATCGCCCTCGTTAATCAGCGCCTTGGTAGACAGTTCAATGCCCTGCTGGCCGCCGGAAACAATAATCACATCGTCATCTTCCGTGCCAATATGCTCGGTCTTCTGAAGGCGCGCCTTAACCGCCTCGCGCAGCGGCATATACCCTTCGGTTACGCCATACTGAAGCGAAAGTACCGGCTGAGTCCTCAGCAGCTCGGCAGCAATGTCCGCCAGCTCCTCGTTGGGGAAAAGCTCCGGCGCCGGATTGCCACCCGCCAGCGAAATAACCTGAGGATCGGCGGCGAATTTAAAAATTTCCCGAATAGCCGAACCGCGCATGGTACTCATGCGCTCCGAAAAGTAATAATCCATACGGTATCCCTCCCATGGGTCTTTTACAGTACAGCTAAGCCTGCTGATTATCCTTTATTGTATCGTCGATGCGGCGCTTCTTCTAACCCATTTTGGTTAACGCCAGGCAATTTTTCCGCGAAAGAACGCGCGCCCGCTCCCCTTTTTACCTGAATGAGATTGCTGATTGCCCCCATGAGCGCTATACTGAAACCATCCTGATGAGACACGCATTTCGACAAGCTTATATCATGAAAGGATGAACAGGACATGAGCATTATTACGATCATCGGCGCCGGCATGATGGGTACGGCCATCGGCTATCCTGCCGCCGGAAACGGCCACGAAATTCGCCTGGTCGGCACACCCCTAGACAACGCCATTATCGATCACGCCATCGCCACCGGCACCCACCTGACCATGAAGCGCTCCATTCCCGCCGGCTTCAAATTTTATCACTTTGACCAGCTCAGCGAGGCCATGCAGGGCGCGGAACTGATCGTCAGCGGCGTCAGCAGCTTTGGCGTGGACTGGTTCTGCGACAGCATTCTTCCCCTCATCCCCGAAGAAATGCCGATTTTGGGCATCACCAAGGGCATGGTGGACATGCCGGACGGCACGCTCATCTCCTATCCGGAATACTACCGGCTGAAGCACCCAAACCGCAAAATGCGCCTCAATGCCGTGGGCGGCCCCTGCACCAGCTATGAGCTAGCCGACCACGATCCGACCGAAGTCTGCTTCTGCGGCGACGAGCCGGATCTGCTGCGGAGGATTAAGAGCCTATTCGAAGCCGACTATTATCACATCAGCCTTTCGACCGACATTCGCGGCGTGGAATGTGCCGTTGCCATGAAAAACGCCTATGCGCTGGGCGTCTCGCTGGCCATTGGCCTGTCCGAGCGCATCGAAGGCGTCGGCGGCAAGGAGCACTACAACTCGCAGGCCGCGCTCTTTGGACAGAGCATTCGCGAAATGCGCCGCCTGATTCGCCTTTCCGGCAGCAACGACGACAATATCATTCTGGGCGCAGGCGATCTGTATGTCACCGTTTTCGGCGGACGCACCCGCAAAATCGGCACGCTGCTGGGGCGCGGACTAACCTTCGAGCAGGCCATGAACGAGCTTCAGGGCGTGACGCTGGAATCGATTGTCATTGCCACGCGGACCGCGCGCGCCGTTCGCCGCCTGATCGAGCTGGGCAAGGCCACCGAGAGCCAGTTCCCGCTGCTCATGCACATTGACGAGCTGATCAATCAAGGTAAGTCGGTCAACATTCCCTGGATGAAATTCGAAACCGAATTCGGCCAGACACTCTGATTCATCGCTTCAAAGCGCGCACGTCTCCCATTCGAGGCGGCGCGCTTATTTCTTACAAACCCCGACAATTGCGCATTGACAGCGCCGCTTCAAAATGATATACTGAAATTAAAGCGTTTGAACGCTTTGTTTTACCTCGCCGCTTTTGACTTTGAAGGGAGTTATGCCATGCTGCGCGACCTTCTGCTTAAACATGCCCGCCGTTACCCGCTGATGCAGCCCACCGATTACGCCAAGCTGATTTATCAGGCGGCTTTTGCCGGCGGTCATATGATTCCTTCGCCGGAATATGCGCTGAACCGACTAAAGTCTGAATGGAACGTCATTCCCAGTCAGCGCTTCGAATCCCTGATTGAACCGGTGGGCAACGGCCTTTCCCGGCTGTATCTCGGCCCGGCGCGCCAGTTGGCCCTGCGCCCGGAAACCGTCAATGCGCTGTTTGTACGGACCTCGGTTTGTTTTGAGAAAAATGCCGCGTTGTTTGAGAAAGGTATGGCTGAAGCAGCCGCCCTGGCCGATGCGCACGAGCTTCCCGTTTCCGGCGAAGCGCTGCGTCGCGAAAAGGACGTCTGTCTGGCCAACGATTATGCGCCCTTCAGCCACAGCGCCGCCTATCACGCGGCCTACAAACCGGCCTATCGCCTCGTTACAGACCAAGGTCTGCAATATCTGTCGGTGCTGGCCGCAATCGATGCGTTTTTGACCGAAAAAGGCCGCGCCCGCAT
>CAYOTH010000311.1:0-2955 GCA_964406835.1 uncultured Oscillospiraceae bacterium | reverse complement strand
GTGTAAAGGCATCGCTTCGCGCTGCCATGCGTCCATCGGCAATCAGTTCCAGTGCCTCCACCTCGCCGCAGCCCCGCAGCATAACCTGCGCCCGCGTGGCCGCACGCGCCGTTTCGCCCACGCGCGCATCGCCTGCCGTCATATTGATCCACACGCCCGGATGACGCAGGCTGACAAAGCGTCCCCGATCCACCGCCTCGATGACCGACTGCTCGCTGAACTCGTCGCCCACATAGACGCACACGCCCTCCTTGCCCGGGTACATCAGGGCGCTGTCATGCCCGTCGCCCGTCCAGGCGCCAAAGAGCCGCCGCCCGCGATTGAGCCGGTCAAACCAACGCTCGTAATCAAAATTTTCAACCAGATGTACATCCCGATACACGTCGGCCACCCACCACGAGCGGAAATACGGCTGACCGTTTTTCATCGTCTCGGCGCGATGCCAGGGATGATTGAGCACAAACGTGCAGGGACGCCGCTTTTGCATGGCGTGAATTTCATCAATCCAATGGGCGATTTTCGCCTCAATATCAGGATTGACGCGCGTCAAATCATCAGCCTCGGGATTATCGATGCCCCGGTCAACGCCTAGCACATTCATATGCAGTTCGTGGCACATGATCTCCTGACCGGGAATCCCCACAAATTCGCCGGGCAGATCACTCCGATGAACGCCGTATTCCAGCAGCCGATCGATCTCCTTGTCGGTCTGAATACAGAAATTCAGGCCATTAGCCCGGGCAGCGCGCATCGTCTCGTTCGGAAACAGCGCCGCATCCTCAAAGGCCGAGTGGCAGTGCAATTCACCCAACACCCAGCCCGCCGGCAGATGAAGCCGCGTATTAAGGCGCGCGCAGATCCGCTTCTCCTCCGCCTCGACGCACACCGTCGCTTCATAGGCCTCGGTGCGCATGCCCCGCGTCACGCGCAGCGTATACGTCCCCCGCGGCAGGTTCAGGCACGGCTGCTCGTCCCGCATAATATCTTCCATGTAAACGCGCTCGTCGCCCAGCCAGAGTTCAAAACGCGCATCCACCGGTGTCCCCATTTCGTCCTGCGCGCTCAGAATCAGCGCGCCGGTCTGAAGGGCGCGGCGCGGCGGGCAGAGCAGAAGAACCGGCGAATGCGTCATCGTCAGACGCGTATCGCTGCCGCCCGTCTGAAGAGAAACCCTCAGCCAGGGATCGCGCGCCTTCAATTCAGTCGACATCCAGAACCACGGCCGGCCCAATTGAGGATACCAGTCGGCCAAAATCGGCTTATCGTCTTCGCCCCAAAGTCGAATTCTCTGCGCATCCGGCGCGCCCTTGATGCAACACACGCGCGTTTCAAACTCCGCCTGATTCATCAGCCAGACGTTGTGCTCCCCCTCCCGGGCCAGCAGCAGGGGAAAAATCATGCCGTGATTCCACAAAACGCCCACGCCGGGCATCAAAAATGGCATAACGTCCTCATCATGCTCGATTTCAAGCGTGCAGCGTCCCTCGCCGTCCCCGGCAATCCAGGCGCGATAAATGCCCGGCCTGTCAAAAACAGCCGTCATGCCGTCGGCGATTTCGCGGCCCTGCGCATCGGTAAAGCGCACGGAAACGTTTCGTGAGACATGCAACGTCACGCGCCCGCCTTGAACAGCATCAAAGAAAATCAGCGCATCCTTTTCACCGGTAAAGGCCAGCTTATTGGCATTGATAACGTTGGGGTCCATCCTTTATCATCCTCTCACCGTTCTTAAATCCTCAGAAAAAGGCATGGCCGCAGCCCGGATACTGGGTGCTGCCACACCAGCGGAAGGGATCCTTTAAAAGAGTGCGCAGCAGAAAATCGTTGCTGCCCTCGGGGTATTTGACAATCTTAAGCGTCTCGGCATACTGAAAGCCGTTGATATACCCCGTATAGGCCGCCGAGATCTCCTTTTCACACCACAGCCCCTCGCCGTTGGCATGAACCTGATTAAAAACCAGCAGGCTTTCCCGGACGCGCGGCATACTTTCGGTGACATCCAGCGCAATATCCGGGTGAAAATCGGTCGTCTGATCGGACCCGGCCATGTAGGCATAGACCTCCGGAACCTTCGTACCATGCGGCCCGGCCGTACACAGCGCCTTATAGGAAGCCTTGGCCGTCTCCACATGCTCGACATGATAATCGTGCGGCCACTAAATAAACAGCATATCCGGCTTAAATTCGTGAATTTCCATTTCCAGCTCGACGACGGTCTTTTCCTCGTCCCTGTAAACATGCGCGTCGCGATCGCCCAGTATCCGCTTGTCCGCGCCCAGAATGCACGCCGCCTGCTGCTCCTGCTCCTCTGTCTCGCGCTTTTCCGCCTCGCTGATCACCGCATGCCATTTGGCGGCCGGATTGATATAGCGCACCTGAACGCCCTGATCGACCAGAAGCGCCGTCAAGCCGCCCAGTCCGTATTCGCATTCATCGTTATGCGCGCCAATCATCATGGCTTTAAGCTGTTTCACATTCCCGTCCTCCCGATGTCCTTCCTGCCTCAGCGCCCCTATTGTACATCGCCCGCTGAAAGCTGTCAAGCCTTGAAAAAGCGCGCCGGGAGCTTTCCTGCCCCCGACGCGCCCACTTTGATATTTCTGAAATTATTTAGCCTTGGTTTCGACTTCCTCAACCAGCTTGGCAATGATCTCCGCATGCGACATCACACCCAGATCGCCCGCCTTGCGGGAACGCACGGCCACGACGTTCTGCTCGACTTCCTTGTCGCCCAGCACCAGCATATAGGGAATCTTCTGCACCTGAGCCTCACGGATCTTGAAGCCGATCTTCTCATTGCGCAGATCGGTTTCCACGCGCAGGCCCTTCATGCGCAGCTTGGCCGCCAGTTCCTTGGCCGCCTCGTCGGCGCGGTCAGTGATGGTCATGATGCGCACCTGCTCGGGCGAAATCCACAGCGGCAGCGCGCCGGCATACTTTTCGATCATGTAGGCC
>CAYOTH010000310.1:0-2962 GCA_964406835.1 uncultured Oscillospiraceae bacterium | reverse complement strand
GCAGCGTAGGGGAGGATGAGCTATGGATACCAGGCATTTCGAACAGGGAACTTTTTTTGTTGGCTGCAATTACTGGGCGTCACACGCCGGCATGTTTATGTGGAGCGACTGGGACGAGAAAATGGTCGCGGATGATTTTAAGCGTCTTTCGAAGGCGCGCATCACGACGTTGCGCATTTTTCCGCTCTGGAGTGATTTTCAGCCGCTGAAGATGCACTATGCCGGCGGCGGAAGCGAGCGCGAAATTCGCGTGGGCGAGCAGACGCTGGGCTTTGACGAAATCGGCCGCGCGGGCGTTGATCCGGTGATGCTGGAGCGCTTTGAGCGCTTCTGCGATCTGGCTCAGCAGTATGGACTGAAGCTGGTCGTGGGTCTGCTGACCGGTTGGATGAGCGGACGTCTCTTCGTGCCAGAGCTGCTTCAGGGGCGCAATGTCCTGACTGATCCCATGGCCATCAAGTGGGAAATTCGCTTTGTGCGCCTGATGGTTCGTCTCTTTGCTAAGCATCCGGCCATTGTAGCCTGGGATCTGGGCAACGAGTGCAACTGTATGGGCTCGGTAGAGAATGCCGATCAGGCCTATGTCTGGGCTTCGACGATTTCCATGGCTATTCGCTGCGAGGATCCGCTGCATCCGATTGTTTCGGGTATGCATGGCCTGTCGCCCACGGGCGCATGGCGTATGCAGGATCAGCCGGATTTCCTGGATGTGCTCTGTACGCATCCTTATCCGCTCTTTACGCCACATTGTGATACCGATCCGCTCAATCAGATGAAGAGCGCGCTTCATGCCACGGCAGAATCGCTGTACTATGGCAATCTGGGCGGCAAGCCCTGCTTTGCCGAGGAAACCGGCGTGCTGGGGCCGATGGTGATTTCGGACGAGTATGCGGGCGACTACATTCGCGCGGCAATGCTTTCGCTTTTGGCACATGACTGCAACGGCCTTTTGTGGTGGTGTGGCTTCGAACAAAGTGCGCTGACGAAAACGCCCTACGACTGGAACGGCGTGGAGCGTGAACTGGGCCTGTTCTATCTGGACAAGAGCCCCAAGCCGGTGGTCAAGACGATAACGGCTTTTTCCAAGTTTGTGGAAAGCCTGCCCTTCAAGCGTCTTTCTGCGCGTGAAACGGATGCCGTGTGCATTTTGTCGCGCGGCCAGGATACTTGGGCGGTGGCCTATGGCGCGTTTCTGATGGCCAAGCAGGCACATCTTGATTTAACGTTTGCCTGGGTGGACGGTCCGATTCCCGAGGCCAAGGCCTATCTGCTGCCCAGTCTGCTGGGCGATTCGCCGCTCAATCGCAGTGTTCAGGCGCAGATCATGGAGCGCGTTCAGGCGGGCGCAACGCTTTACTGGTCGATGGACGGCGCGCTTTTGTCGCCGTTTAGCGCTTACAGCGGCTTGCGCGTGCTGACGCGGGCGCATCATCCGCAGACCACGGAGGTGCTGCTGGGCGACAAGGTCATGCGTCTGACGCGAGAGTATCGTCTGCGCTGTGAAAGCGTGGGGGCGCAGGTGCTGGCCTGTACGCAGGAAGGCGATATCGCCTTTGCGAAGAACGATGTGGGCGCGGGCGCTGTTTATACTATGCTCTTCCCGGTGGAGCATCAGATGGCCTGCCAGCCCGGCATGGTCGATTCCGACGAGGCTCAGCCGGCCTATCTGCTCTATGAGGCGATGAACATTCGCTCCTCCCGCAAGGTGACCTGGACGGCTTGCCCGACGGTTGGCCTGACCGAGCATATCGTGGATGCGAATCACCGGGTGCTGGTGGCGATCAACCACGAGCCCTTCGATCAGGCGGTTGACGTGCGTCTGGACGATGGCTGGACGTGTGCGGCCTGCTATAGTATCGACGAGGCAGCCAGTTACCAGGCGGGCGTGCTTTCGCTCAGACACAACGACGGCGCTGTGCTGATGCTCGAAAAGAACACCTGAGGGAACTTTTTGTGCGCTGAAGCGTCTCTATAATATGAAAGAAGCCGATCGTGAGAAGCCCATGAAGGCGGCTCATGGTCGGCTTTTCTAAATAGAAAGGATAAGAAGCGATGAAACGATTTGTGCCCCGGGAAAAGCTGAACAAGAAGGCGCGCAAAGCGCAGGACAGAAGCCAACGCGAACTGTGGCCGGTATCGCCGGTGACGAAGGTGGTTCCCAGTCAAAAGATTTATAATCGAAAAAAGCACGCCCATACCGGCTACTATGATGATTCCGGGATGGGCGTGCTGATGTTATGGGGGATGATTTCGAAAGGGCATGGGTTCGGGCGTATGTCTGCCTAAAAAGCCAGTTTGTGTCTCGGCAAGGGGTATAAGGGCTTCTTCGGACTTCAGCGCGGATCAAAGCCATGGGGCGGTTGGGGGCGTTTGTTGTCGATTTTTTGTCTATATTGGCATCGTGAGAGGATGAGCGGGGAAAGAAAACCGCCGAGAAATCAGACTCTGGCGCCGAAAACGGGCCTTTTTAGAACGTGAAAAGGAGGCCGGGTCAAAGGAGCGATTGCTGCTCCTATCCGTTTTGCTATCGGCATGACAGCTCAAACGGAGGTCCAAATTTTCGAACTTCTGCATTTGTACGCTCGTGCGGTAAAAAAGGGGATTCAGTGAACGAGATTGAATTTCAGTCTTCTGCTGGAAAATCAGACTTGAAGCGGTTGATTTTTTATGGGTGCAGAGCAAAAGTTTGAAAGCGTGGATTTTCAGCCGATGGCATAGGGCCTGCAGTCAAGCGCAATGGACAAAGGAACGCGTGCGAATGGATAGATCATTGGTGTGAAGGTCTTATCAATTTCACGGATGATGCACAAAAATCCACTGCCCGGCAGGAGGTGCCTTTTTGTCGATCTATGGCGGGAGGGGAGGAAATGCCTTTGGAATGGACAACAAAAAGCTCCTGCCTTAAGCAGGAGCTCAGCCTGTCAAAAAAGGTCGCAAAAAGCGGCCTTTTCTGATATAATAG
>CAYOTH010000309.1:0-2971 GCA_964406835.1 uncultured Oscillospiraceae bacterium | reverse complement strand
GCCTCTATTATATCAGAAAAGGCCGCTTTTTGCGACCTTTTTTGACAGGCTGGCCGGTATGCATCATGCATACCGGGTTTTTCCTGTTCCCGGCGCAACCATTTTCCGGCTTGGCGCGTCTTTTTTTAAGAGGTGGCTCAGGTGTTTTTTCCTGCGCTCATCTGTCATTTCTTTAAGTATTTTACGTCCGCGGTGTTGAAATTGGCCGAAATTGAGTGTATGATAGAGATTGATATATTCACCGCATCATTCCTTTCTCTAAGGAGGATATAGCTCGTGCAAAACAGACCTCAACCGCCCCGAGGCGACACTCAGCCACGCAGGCCGGTTCAGGGCGGCGCTTCGCAGCGTCCCCCCCTTCAGCCCCAGACAGCGCCCCGCCGAGCCCCGTCGCTGGATCGCGCAGCGCAGCACCCGGCTTCTTATGCGCCGCAGCGCGCCGCCTATCCGCAACGAAACCCCAATCCCGCCCGAGGCCCGCAGCCTCAGCGCTCCCCCGTGCCCCGGCCCCAGTCGCCCCGAGGCGGCAGCATTACACTGTATCGTCCCTCGCTCGTCAAGCCGCTTTCTCTGCTGGCCGGCGTGCTGGTTCTGGGCGTTTTGATGCAGTTCGTCTTCATGCCTGAGGGCTGGACGATGGCCGAAAAGAAGCGCGCCGCCGTGGCGGTTGCCGAAATTTCTTCCTCGCGCGGCGTGCGCATCAACGAGGTCATGACGGCCAACAAATCTGCCTGCTACGACGAAACCGGCGCCTGCCCGGACTGGATTGAGCTGTACAACGCCTACTCTTCGCCCGTGGACATTACCGGCTGGGTGCTGACCGACAAAACCTCGCGCAGCATCCGCTTCACCTTTCCCGAGCACGTCATGCAGCCCGGCGAATATGCGCTGGTCTTTGCCTCCGGTCAGCTGAAAAACGACCCGGACGGCACCTGGCACGCGCCCTTCAAGCTCAGCTCGGCCGGAGACACACTCCTGCTCTTTGATGCGGGCGGCACCGTCGTTCAGTCGATGAACATTCCCGCGCTCAGCGAAGATTACGTCTATGCGCTCAATGCCGACGGACTGTGGGACTCCACGCGCGAATACACGCCGCTGATGGAGAACACCTCCTACAGCTACGCGCTTTTGACCACCACACAGGTCATTCAGGACAGCGACCTGATCCTCACCGAGGTCATGGCCTCGAATGCCAGCTATTCCTCGCCATCCGGCGGGCTGTATGACTGGATCGAGATTTCCAACCGCGGCAGTGAAGCGATCAATCTCTCCGGCTACGGCCTGAGCGATACCGCCGCCAAGCCCTCGCGCTGGCGCTTCCCTGACGTAACGCTGGCCCCCGGAGAATATCTCGTTGTCTATGCGTCGGGCCTGGACAAGACGCTGGACGGAGAACTACACGCCAACTTCCGTTTGGCTGCCGAGGGAGAAACTCTCTATCTGTACAATCCCTCCCGTCAGGTGCTCGACACTATGACATACGATAATCTCAAGACCGACCAATCCTGCAAGCGCCAGGCCGACGGAACGTGGAGCGTCTCCACCTCGCCCACGCCCGGCAGCGCGAATTGAGGTGACCGCCATGCAGAACCGATTTGCCGCCGGCGCGGGCGGACGTCCTGATCCGCGCCACGAGCTGAAATACTTCATCAGCGATGCCGCGCACGCGCAGCTCTCCTCGCTTTTGTCCAGCGTCCTGCACGCCGACACGCACGGTCGCGCCAACAATGAATATTTCATTCGTTCGCTGTATTTTGACGATATCTACGACACGGCCTATCACACCAAGATGGACGGTATCGAGCAGCGCGATAAATACCGCATTCGCATCTACAACTGCTCCGACCGGGAAATTTTCCTCGAGCGCAAGCACAAGCAGGGCGAGTTCATCTCCAAGTCCTCGGTGCGCATCACGCGTCGGCTGTGCGAGCAGTTGATCAGTGGCAACCCGACCGGCCTGGACCGAACGGACAACCCGCTTCTGCGCGATGTCTTCCGCGAAATGCGTCTGCATCTTCTGCGCCCTGCCGTCATCGTCGATTACCACCGGGAGGCCTACACCCATCCGGCCGAAAACGTGCGCATCACCTTTGACAAGCGGCTTCACAGCGGTCTGTACAGCCACGATCTGTTCAACCCCAGCCTCAACGGCATATCGCCGCTTGAGCCGGGCCAGATGATCCTCGAGGTCAAGTACAACCGTTATCTGCCCGAACACATCAAGGCCATACTCTCCACCGTTCCGGCCATCAACTGCGCCATCTCGAAATACACGCTGTGCCGCTCGTTCGAGCCGATCAGCGAGGAATGATTGCTTAAAACATAAGGAGGATTCGTCATCATGCCCACTCTGCTCACATCCACCGGCACGTCCTACACCAGCTCCACGCTGGCCGCCCTCTTTGCCAACCAGACCATTTCGACCGGCTCTTGGCTGACCATACTCGTCTCGCTGGTGCTGGCCTTCGGCGTCGGATTGTTCATCTACTGGATCTACCGCACCAACTACCGCGGCGTCATGTACAACGACAACTTCGGCCTCACGCTGGTGCTGATGACGCTCATCACCACCCCGGTCGTCATGTGTATCCGTGAATCCATTCAGCTGTCCATGGGTATGGTCGGCGCGCTCTCGATTGTGCGTTTCCGCACCGCCGTCAAGGATCCGCTGGACACCGCCTACATGTTCTGGGCGCTGACGATGGGCATTCTTCTGGGCGCCGGTCAGTTCTTCTTCGCCGCACTCACCGTCGTGGGCATCGGCGCGCTGATCATCGTCATGAACCGTCTCAAGTTCAAGCAGATCAACTCCTACCTGCTGGTTGTCCACTACGTCCCCGGCCTTGAAAACCAGATCAACGCCGCACTCAAGGGCGTGCGTGTCAGCCAGGTCAAGTCCAAGACCGTCTCCCGCAATGGCGCGGAAATGACCATCGAGCTGCGCGTCGAAAAGCAGGATGCGCTGGTCAAC
>CAYOTH010000308.1:0-2981 GCA_964406835.1 uncultured Oscillospiraceae bacterium | reverse complement strand
TTTTTCAGTAGTAGCGGTTTTGGGAATCTGGGCGGCGGGTTGCCGCTTTTCGGTTGACTGGGATAACGGCGAGGGCGCCTGTTCCGATGTGCTTTGAGGCAAGAGGAGGAAAGAACGATGGATGAGAAAAAGTATACGCTGGACGACATTGAAACGCTGCGCTCCAAAACCGGCGTCGGCTATGAAGAGGCTGTGGCGCTGCTTGAAAAATATGATGGCGATATTGCGCGGGCGCTGGTGGAGCTTGAAAAGTGCGGACGCCTGAACCGCGGCAGCTTCTTTTCCGGCGTAACGGCCAACCGGGGCCGCGCCGAGGATTTGCTGAGCAAATGGTGGCGCATGGGCCGTGAAACGCGCATAATCGTTGAGAAAAGCGGCGAGCAGCTGGTTAATCTTTCGGCGCTGTTTATGATTCTGGCGCTTCTGCTGGGCTGGAAGCTGGTGCTTGTTTCGGCGGTGCTGGCGCTGATTCTGGGCTGCCATGTGCGCGTGCGTATCCCCGAGAGCGCGCCGGTAGAACCGGAAAAGTCGCCTGAGCCTGCGCAGCCGAGCGACGAGGCGGCTCCGGCGGACGAGCAGGACGGCTATCACACCATTACGATCGAGTAAGCGCCAAAAAATGAGCGGCGGGAAAGCGGGCGTGCGCCCGGGATGAACGATGAAAAAGATATTGATTGTGGAAGACGAAAAGAAGCTGGCGCGTTATCTTCAGCTGGAGCTGACGCACGAAGGCTATGAAGTGGCCGTGGCAGGCGACGGGCGCGCCGCTGTTGAGCGGCATGAAGCCTGGAAAAGCGATCTGATTCTGCTTGATCTGATGCTGCCCGAGCTCAGCGGCATAGAGGTGTGCCGACGCATCCGTCAGCATGACAACGTGCCGATCATCATGCTCACAGCCAAGGACGATGTTTCCGATAAGGTGATGGGCCTGGATATGGGCGCGGACGATTATATGACCAAGCCCTTCGCCATTGAGGAATTGCTTGCGCGCATTCGCGTGGCGCTCAAGCGGCATTCATCGGAGTGGGAGAATAACGCGCGCGTTTTGCAGGAAGGCGCGCTGCTTCTGGACCGGGACAGCCGAGAGGTCAGCTGGAACCATGAAGGCATTGCGCTGACCAAAAAGGAATTTGACCTTCTGGAATATTTGATGCTCAATAAGGGCGTGGCGGTGAGCCGAAGCGAGCTGCTGGATAAGGTCTGGGGCTACAGCTATGCCGGGGATACCAACGTGGTGGATGTGTATATCCGTTACCTGCGCTGCAAGCTGGATGATCCGTTTCAGGTGAAGCTGATTCACACGGTGCGCGGTGTGGGCTATATGTTCAGACTGGAGGCGGAGGCGTAAATGACGGACGGGCGGGAGGAAGGCGTGCGCAAGCGATCGCTGAGCGAGCGCATTGCCGGGCAGTATTCGCTTTATCTTCTGCGCACCATGGCGCTGATGCTGCTTGTGTTTACGCTGGTATATTGGATTACGGCCATCATCTACGCCAACAGCCTGTGCAGTGCGGCGCTTGAACGGCTGGAGGTCAGCCAGTGGCAGGCCGGCAGCTATATCATCAGCGATACCGGCTTGGAGCGCATTGAGGATGACGCGGTTTATCTCTCGCTGATGCCGCAGCGGCTAGGCGGCGCGCTGGTTTTGTCCCGGGAGCGCGGCTCATTTACGGCCGTTTTGTCGATGAGCAATTACGCCGTATTGTATGTGGCGCTGATCTTGACACTGACGGCGGTCGAGCTGGTGCGCCTGCGCATTATGCGCCGCCGGGCCGGGCAGATCAGCCGCAAGGCCCTTCAGCCGATTTCTGAAATCGTGACCACGGCCAAGGGCATGTCGGCCAGCCGCCTGAGCGAGCGCATTGCCGCCGACGGCGCGCGCGACGAAATGCGCGAATTGATCGATGTGCTCAACGAGATGCTGACGCGCATCGAGCTGGCTTATAACAATCAAAAGCAGTTTGTCTCGGATGCCTCGCATGAACTGCGCACGCCCATTTCCGTGATTCAGGGCTATGCCGATATGCTTGACCGATGGGGCAAGGCTGATCCCGAGGTGCGCGACGAGGCCATTGCGGCCATTCGCGTCGAAAGCCGCGCCATGAAGGATCTGGTCGAGCAGCTGCTCTTTATTGCCCGGCATGAAAACGCCAATCATCGCTATGAGATGGAGTTTTTTGATCTGGGCGACATGGCTCAGGAGACGCTGCGTGAAACGCGCCTGATTGCGGGGAGGCATCAGGTTGACATGAAGAGCGTGCAGAGCGTTCTGGTGCATGGCGACCGGGGCGCGCTCAAGCAGGCGCTGCGTATCTTTTTGGACAATGCGCTTAAATACACGGCGGCAGACGGCACGGTGTCGCTTTCCTGTGTGCGGGAGGGTTCGTGGGCTCGTCTGAGCGTTGAGGATAACGGCGTGGGTATTGCCCGGGAGGATCTGCGCCGTGTGTTTGATCGATTTTACAGGACGCCCGATGCCCGCGGCGGCGATGTGGACGGCCATGGATTGGGCCTGAGCATTGCGCGCATGATTGTGCAGGCGCATGGCGGGCGCATTGAAGTGCAGTCCCGGCCGGGCGTGGGGTCGCGCTTTCATATTCTTCTGCCGGTTTAAGGCCGGAAAAACCGTCGTGTTGAAGCGACGGTTTTTTTGTCTTCAGGAGGCGTTTTGACGCGTTGACAAGCGCGGGTATTGCATGTAAAATAAGTAAAGAAGATATTTTGCAGCGCCGAAAAGGCCTGTGGCGAAAATGATAAGGGATTGGGAGGATTTGACAACATGAGCATACTTAAATTGAAGCTGCTCAGCGCGCTGGAAAAGGTGTTCCTGGACGAAGAACCGGTCGAGCGTCCCGAGGACGGCCTGCTCTCCGGCTTTCAGAACGAAACGATTTCCTTTCAGGCGGCCTACACGCAGGATGAGGACTGGGCGGCGTTTCTGAACTGCCGCGTGGAATCGCCCATTGAAAAATATGTGCATG
>CAYOTH010000307.1:0-3005 GCA_964406835.1 uncultured Oscillospiraceae bacterium | reverse complement strand
GAAGGAGGGGCTGGCCTTTTTGCTGGGGGCGCATCGTGTGCTTCTGGCCGACGAAATGGGCCTGGGCAAGACGGTTCAGGCGCTGGCCTATCTGGCGGCGACGGCGGGCTTTCCGGCGCTTTTGGTGGTGCCTCCGCATCTGGTGCGTAACTGGACGCGCGAGGCCGAGCGCTTTTTGGTGATGGAAGGCGGTGTGCGCATTCATGTTATCCGCGGGCTGACGCCCTATGAGCTGCCCGAGGCTGATGTGTATATCATTCACTATCTTCTCTTGCGCGGCTGGAAAAGCGTATTGCCTGAGGCGAATTTCCGCACGGTGGTTTTCGATGAGATTCAGGAGCTGCGCCGCGCCGGGACGGAGAAGTATTCGGCGGCCAGCCTGCTTTCGACGGCCTGCGAGCATGTGATCGGGCTTTCCGGCACGCCGATTTATAACAACGGCGGCGAAATCTGGAACATCGTCAACATTTTGGATTTTCACTTTCTGGGCGATTGGGAGAGCTTTACGCGCGAGTGGTGCTATGGCTACAACAACAACATCGTGGCCAAGCCGGAATTGCTGGGCGAATATCTGCGCGCTGAGGGACTGATGCTGCGCCGCACGAAGGGCGAGGTGCTTTCGCAGCTACCGCCCAAGCGCCGCCTTGTTCAGGAAATCGACTGGGATGATGCGCTGTACCGCGAGATGATCGCGCGGGCGCTTCAGAAGCTGCCGCTGCTGGATGAGAGCAGCCAGTCCGAGCGGGCGCTGATTGAGGATCAGATTTCGCAGGAGGAGCGTCAGGCCACCGGCTGCGCCAAGGCTCCCTATGTGGCGGCGTTCGTGCGCACGCTGCTTGATGGCGGCGAAAAGGTGCTTTTGTTTGCGCATCATCACAAGGTGATGGATATCTACAAAAAGGAATTGAAGGGCTATCGTCCGGTGTTCATCACGGGGCGGGAAACCGACGCGCAAAAGGATGCCGCACTGACAGCCTTTATGGGCGCGAAGACCGATTTGTGCGTGATTTCGCTGCGTTCGGCCAGCGGGCTGAATTTGCAACGGGCGACGTGCGTGGTTTTTGGCGAATTGGATTGGTCGCCGGCCGTGCATTCTCAGGCCGAGGACAGAGCGCATAGAATTGGGCAGCAGGATTCGCTTCTGTGCTATTATCTGGTCAGCCCCAAGGGCTCCGATCAGGAGATGCAGCAGGCGCTGGGGCTGAAGGTCAGCCAGTTTGTGGCGCTGATGGGCGATAAGACGCCCACGCAGGACGAAACTTGGGCGCAGCAGAGCGAGGCCCGCGCGCACATTCACGCGCTGGTTGAGCGGCTGAAGCAATCGGCGGAAATGGGGTAGAAAAGGACCGCTTGCCTGCCGCCAGACGCAGAAATTTAATGCAAACAGGTAGAAACCACGGCATGGATGTCGTATAATAAAGATAAGTATTACCATATGGAGGTGAAAGCGGTGGCCAGCGCCTATGAGATTCTGGGGATCGACAAGCATGCCTGCGAGGGCGAAATACGCACGGCGTACCGGGAATTGGCACGCCGCTGGCATCCGGACAGGTTCCCTGAGGGGCCTGAACGCATGTGGGCAGAGCAGAAAATGACCGGCATCAACATCGCTTATCACGAGGCCCTGGAGGCTTGCACGTCCTCGGCTGAATTGCCGGGTGGAACGGGCTCCGAAAGCGAGCAGTTTTCTGATGTGCGCGAGCTGTTGGAGGTCGGGCAGGTGGGCGCGGCGCGTCAGGCGCTGATGCGCATTGCCACGCGCAACGCCGAGTGGAACTATCTCTTCGGCGCGACGCTGCTTCGGCTGGGCGAATATGAGAAGGCTGTGCTCTATTTCGGCGTTGCGGCGCACCAGAAGCCGCACGATACGCAGTATCGCACCGCCTACATGAGCGCCGAGGCCATTCGCAACCGCCAGCGCAATAAGCCGTTTCTCTCGCGCGTGATGAGCGCTTTCAGCGGAAAGCGATAATCTTCAAAGCACAGCGCCGTTTGGCTCCCTGTAAGGGCCGGACGGCGTTTTTCTGTTAGCTGAATAGTCGATATACCCCCGATTCAACTGGGGTCATGAAAAATGGTAAGTTGTCACAGGGCTTTGAGAAGCGTGCGATTGACAATATGCTGGGATGTTCTTTTTAAAGGGCGACTCCGGGAGATAAGTCCTTATAGAGCGGAAATCAAGGCGCGCTTGGGCAACCGCATCAAAAGCTAAAAGGAGAGAAGCCGGCGCGATGGCGCATGGGCGCTTCTGTCTGGAGGAATCTCGATGAGAATGTTTACCGTTTCGTGGGTCTTTGAAAGAGGTTTGACATCCAAAGCGGACGTTTTTTTCTTTTTATGGGGGTTAAGGCGGCTGAAAAGATGTTAATTCTGCGCTTGTGCTTTACAACAGGCAGTGAAATGGATTATAATAGATGAAACACTGTTCATGGAGGGGATTCTTATGGCTGATTACACGATCAAATCTCTTTATACCGCGAAACCGGTTGAAAATATGAATAATGTCACGGTGAACGGCTGGGTGCGCACTATGCGTGAATCTAAGACGTTTGCCTTTGTTGAGCTGAACGACGGCACCTACTTTAAAAATCTGCAGGTTATTCTGGATGAGGGAGCGCTGGAAAACTATCGGGCGCTGGTCAAGGCGATCACCGTGGGCGCGTCGCTGACCGTCACCGGCACGCTGATTATGACGCCCGAGATGAAGCAGCCCTTTGAGCTGCGCGCCGAATCGGCTGAGGTGCTGGGCGAGAGCCCGGTGGATTATCCGCTTCAGAAGAAGCGCCATACGCTGGAGTACATGCGTACGATTGCACATCTGCGTCCGCGCGCCAATCTGTTCCAGTGCGCTTACCGCATTCGCTCGATTGCGGCGCAGGCCGTGCATCGCTTCTTCCATGACCGCGGCTTTGTCTATGTGCATACGCCGCTGATTACCGGCAGCGACTGCGAGGGCGCGGGCGAGATGTTCCAGGTGACGACGCTGGATCTCAACAATCTGCCCC
>CAYOTH010000306.1:0-3012 GCA_964406835.1 uncultured Oscillospiraceae bacterium | reverse complement strand
CGAGCAGGTCATCGTGGCGCTGGTCGGCTATACGAACGCCGGAAAATCGACGCTGCTCAACGCGCTCTCCGGCTCCGATGTGCTGGTGGAGGACAAGCTCTTCGCCACGCTGGATCCGGTGCTGCGAAAGATTGATCTGCCTGAAAATCGTTCGTGCCTGCTGGTTGATACGGTCGGCTTTATTCGAAAGCTGCCGCATCAGCTGGTCGAGGCCTTTAAATCCACGCTCGAGGAAGCGCTCTGCGCCGATCTGATCATCATCGTTTCGGATGGCTCGAGCGAATACTGCGCCGAGCAGCGCGCCGTGGTGCTGGATGTTCTGGGTCAGTTGGGTGCCTCTGGTAAGCCTATGATCGAGGCGCTCAACAAGTGCGACCGGCTGGAGGACAGGCCGCTGCACACGCCCGATCTGATCCCGATTTCCGCCGTCAGCGGCGCGGGTCTGGACGAATTGCGCCAGGCCATCGCGCGGCATGTGGGGCTGCTTCGCCGCCATGTGCGCGTGACGATACCCTATCAGGAGGGCGCGGTGCTTTCGATGATCCACGAGGGCGGCCAGGTGACCGGCGAGGAATACACCGCCGAGGCGACGGTCGTGACCTGCTATCTGGATGCGGCGCTGTGTCAGCGCGTGGAAAAGCTGCTTAAGGGCGGCAAGGTAGAGCCTGTGGAGGGCTAAAATACAGATCGGCCATACGCAGGGGCCTGCGTATGGCTGTTATCGAGGGTGAGCGACATGAAATACCGCGCGATGCTTTCACTGGTTTTGGGGCTGCTGTTGGTCGGCCTTTTTTCGGGGACGGCACAGGCGGCGGTGCTGGAGAGCAACGCCATACTGGTCAACAAGAGCAGCGCGCTGCCCAGCGATTACGAGCCCAGCGATTTAACGCGGCCCGACGTGGCCTACGCGCCGGGGGTGGCGGAATCGAAAAAGCAGATGCGCGCGGAAGCGGCTCATGCGCTGGAGGAGTTGTTTAAGGCGGCCTCCGACGAGGGCATTGAGCTGCTGGCCATTTCCGGCTATCGCTCCTACTGGACGCAGAAGGCCATCTACGAGCGGCGTCTGAGCGAAACCAGCCTGGATTATGTCTCTTTGTATGTGGCCCGGCCCGGACAGAGCGAGCATCAGACCGGACTGGCGATGGATTTGGGCTGCGAGGGCTATACCGACTTGACCGAGCGCTTTGCCGAGACGCCGGCCTATGCCTGGCTGTGCGAATATGCGCATGAATACGGCTTTATCATTCGTTATCCCGAGGCGGGGACGCAGGAGACCGGTTACGCCTTTGAACCGTGGCACATTCGCTATTTGGGCGATCTGGCCGGGGCTGTTTATGAAAGCGGGCTGACGCTGGAAAGCTGGTATGCGCAGCAGCTGAAGGGGGTCCGGCGCTACGCGGCGTTTGAGTTTTCTGCTTCGGATCTGGCGCAGGGCGGGATGCACTGACGAGCGTCTTTAATGCGGGCGTTATGAGATGTTAACTTGACAACGCTCGTTTCTGGTGTATAATATAGAAAGAAATGAATACTTGCCTTATCAAGAGTGGTTGAGGGACGGGCCCGATGAAACCCGGCAACCGGCTGTTTACAGCAGAGGTGCCAATTCCCGCAGCAAGTGATCTTGCTGGAAGATGAGGCGCATGGGGTTAGAATCGTGCGGCTTGTCTTTCAGGCCGCACTTTTTATGTGCCGATACATTCGACTGACGAGACGAAAGGAAGAAAAACCAATGCGTACTCTCTTTACCTCCGAATCCGTGACCGAAGGACATCCCGATAAAGTCTGCGACCAGATTTCCGATTCCGTGCTGGACGCCATTTTGGCGCAGGATCCCTACGCCCATGTGGCCTGCGAGTGCTGCGCGACGACCGGCCTTGTGCTGGTGATGGGCGAGATCAGCACGACTGCCCGCGTATCGATTGACAAAATCGCGCGCAAGAAGATCATCGACATCGGCTATGACCGTGCCAAGTATGGCTTTGACGGCGAATCCTGCGCCGTGCTGACCTCCTTGGACGAGCAGTCCGGTGACATCGCCATGGGCGTCAACAACGCGCTGGAGGGCCGCGCCGAGGAGGCGCACGACATCGGTGCGGGCGATCAGGGCATGATGTTCGGCTATGCCTGCAATGAAACGCCTGAGTACATGCCCATGGCCATCGCCATGGCGCACCGCGTGACCCGCCGCCTGGCTGAGGTGCGCAAGAGCGGTCTGGTTGCTTACCTCCGCCCCGACGGCAAGGCGCAGGTCACTGTCGAATATGAGGATGGCCGTCCTGTGCGCATTGACACTGTGGTGCTCTCCACGCAGCATGCGCCCGAGGCCGATCATGAGACGATCGAGCGCGACATGATCGAGCTGGTTATCAAGCACGCCATTCCCGCCGAGCTGCTGGACGAGAACACCCGCTATCTCATCAACCCGACCGGTCGCTTCGTCATCGGCGGCCCGCAGGGCGATTCCGGCCTGACCGGCCGCAAGATCATCGTGGACACCTATGGCGGCTATGGCCATCATGGCGGTGGCGCCTTCTCCGGCAAGGACCCGACCAAGGTGGACCGCAGCGCGGCCTATGCCACCCGTCATGCCGCCAAGAATCTGGTGGCTGCCGGCTTGGCGGATAAGTGCGAAATCGGCGTGGCCTATGCCATCGGCGTGGCGCAACCCGTTTCGCTGAGCGTCGATACCTTCGGCACCGGCAAGCTGAGCGACGACAAGCTGGCTGAGCTGGTCAATAAGACCTTCGACCTGCGCCCGGCTGCCATCATCGACCGCCTGGATCTGCGCCGCCCGATCTATGCGCAGACGGCCAGCTACGGTCACTTTGGCCGCACCGACGTAGATCTGCCCTGGGAGCATCTTGACTACGTTGAGCTGCTCAAAAAGAACGCCGCCAAAATGGCCTGAGCGTAAAAAAACAGCCCCGTTGCCCGCGTCCGAATTTCTGGACGCTTTGCAGCGGGGTTTTTAATGTGAAAATTGAGGTGTGCGGAGCGGGCGGGTTCCTTGGG
>CAYOTH010000305.1:0-3018 GCA_964406835.1 uncultured Oscillospiraceae bacterium | reverse complement strand
GTTCAGCGCCATTGCCGTTTACCGGCGCTTCCACAGCCGACGCGGCGCGCTGCTGGCGCTACTGGCTGGCTCTCTGGCCATGACCGTAGCCGGCGCGCTGGTCAATTACTTCCTCATGATTCCCTTCTACTCGACGGCCATGAATATGCCGGTTGACGCCATCGTTTCGATGATCGGCCGCATCATTCCCGCCGTCAATACGCTCCCCCGACTGATTTTCCTGGCCACTGTGCCGTTTAACCTGCTGAAAGGCGTCGTGCTATCGATCATCACGTTCCTGCTCTACAAGCGGCTTTCTCCGCTGCTGAAGGATGTCAGGCCTCAGTGAATGAACCGCGCCGCCCGATGACGATGAGGTGATCTCTATGCTGTTTCGTACATCTTCTGCCGAGGAGACCACTGCCTTCGGCGCAGCGCTGGGCGCTCTTTTGCAGCCCGGCGATGTGGTGCTGCTCAATGGCGATCTGGGCGCCGGCAAATCGGTGCTGGCGCGCGGTCTGGCGCGCGGGCTTGGTATCACGCAGGCCATGCCCAGCCCAACCTTCACGCTCATGCAGCCCTATCAGGGGCGCATTCCCTTTTACCACTTTGACCTGTACCGGCTGGACGACCCCGATCAGTTTTACGAAGCCGGGCTGGATGAATTTGTCAGCGGCGACGGCGCGGCGGTCATTGAATGGCCTGAATGCGCCGATCTCTGCCCGGCCGTGGCGCTGCATATCGACCTGGGCCGCCTGGACGGCGACGACGAGCGCACCATCACGCTGACGCCCGTCGGGCTAGACGCACGCCTGAACGACTTTGCCACAGCCCTGAAGAAATGGAGTGTTGCCCAATGAGAATACTGGCTTTGGATACCTCCGGCCCCTGTGCCGGCGTTGCCCTGATGGAAGAGGGCGTCATCACGCACGAAATCACCGCCTGCCACGGGCTGACGCACTCGCAGACAGCCATGCCCATGCTCGATCAGGCGCTGACCGCCGCCAACCTTCGCCCCGAGGACATTGACCTCTTCGCCGCCGTGGCCGGGCCGGGTTCATTTACCGGCGTGCGCATTGGCGTGTGCGCCGTCAAGGGGCTGGCGCATGGCTGCGGCAAAAAGGCGCTGGCCATTGACGCACTCGAAGCGCTGGCCGTCGGAGCCTTTGGCTTTCCGGGGTTGATCTGCCCGATTCTCGATGCTCGCCGCGCTCAGGTCTACTGCGCCGCCTTCCGCTTCGCCTTCGGTTCTTTGCCCGAGCGCGTGCTGCCGGATGACGCGCTGCCGCTGACGGAGTTCATCGCCCGTCTGCCTCAGGACGAGCCGTGCCTTTTCCTGGGCGATGGCCTCAGCGTCCACTTCCCCGTCATTCGCGCGCTGATGGGCGAACGCGCCGTCGCTGCCCCCGCGCACATGGCCTTTATCCGTCCCTCGGCCGCCTGTGTTCTGGCCGAACGCCATACTGACGAAGCCGCCGATGCCATGCTGCTCAAGCCCATTTATCTGCGCGCCCCGCAGGCCGAACGCGAGCGCAATGCCCGCCTGGCTCAGAGCGCCAAGGAGTAAATCATGCCTGATATCACCATTTGCCTGATGACGTTGGAGGATGTGAACGCCGTTCACGCCATTGAAGAGGAAGCCTTCCCCACGCCCTGGTCCCACGAGGCCTTCGTCAAGGAAGTCACCGAAAACAAATGCGCGCGCTATCTGGTGCTGCGCGAGGATAATGTCTGCGTGGCCTATGCCGGTATGTGGCTCATTCTGGACGAGGGCCACATCACCAACATCGCCGTCCGGGCCGACAAGCGCGGCCAGGGCTATGGCGAGGCCGTCACCTCAGCACTCATTCAGCTGGCCGCCGATTCCGGTTTGTCCTTCCTCACACTGGAGTGCCGCCGCTCAAATGTCGCCGCCCAATTGCTGTATCACAAGCTGGGCTTTAAGGATGTAGGCTTTCGCAAGCGCTATTACGAGAACAACGAAGACGCGCTGATTATGTATCTTCAGCCGCTGCCCGAAGGCCATCCCGAAAACGACCCCTTCCTGCACGAGGAAGAATAACGAAAAAACTGCCGGTGCCGCAATAAAGACATCGGCGTTTTTGTTGATCTGAAACACCCGTTGAACGTTGGATTTGACTCCGGCCCCTAAGGGCTTATTTCCCAGAATCGCCCTCTGAAGCAGGAATGAAAGGATTAACCTATCACACTTTCGCAGATTTTCGGCTCAAGGATTCATTTCCTCCATGAGGCCGTATTACATGCCTGGCTGAACAACGCGTTTTATAACGCCTATGAGGATAACAAAAAGCATCCGCAACGCCAAATGCTTGCAGATGCTTTTTTGATAGGAACAGACGCTTTAGCGCTCCTCGCGGAAATAGGACAGCCCCAGGTGAGCCGGCGGCTGATCCTCCTTCTTTTTGCGCAGGCTGGTCAGAATCAGCACGACAATGGTCACCAGGTAGGGCAGCGCCTTAAAGACCTCCTGAGTCGAGCGCGCCAGACCGGGAATGTAGAGATAGAGAATGTACAGCGCGCCGAAGAGAATCGAGCCCCAGATGGCATTGAGCGGACGCCAGCGTGCGAAGATGACCAGCGCAATGGCCAACCAGCCGCGATCGCCAAAGCCGTTGTTCGTCCATGTGCCGCCGGTGTACTCCATGACGAAATACAAACCGCCCAGACCGGCCAGCGCGCCGCCGATGCAGGTTGACAGATACTTATAGAGATTGACGTTGATGCCCGCCGCATCCGCCGTGGCCGGATTCTCGCCCACCGCACGCAGGCACAGGCCCTGTCGCGTCTTGTTGAGGAACCAGTGCATGACAATGGCCACAATCACGCAGAAATAGGTCAAAAAGCCATAGCTGAAGAAAATCGGGCCGACGATCGGCAGATCAGACAGATGCGGGAAAAGGTTCTTATAGACGCTCGCCGTCGTAGAAACGGAAATCTGACCGACGCCGCCGCTCATCTTGGAAATCGAGCCGCCGTAGAAATTACCCAGACCGACGCCGAAGGTGGTCAGCGCCAGGC
>CAYOTH010000304.1:0-3019 GCA_964406835.1 uncultured Oscillospiraceae bacterium | reverse complement strand
ACGATATCCTCCGCCCGCGCGCCGCAGGCCTCGGCCACCATCGCCCGAAGCGTGCCGCGCGCCGAAATATCGCCCCACACCGGCACAAGATCCACCGCCGGGTTGTACTTATAGCCGTCGTTAACCGCGCGATTCATGTGAATGGCCACGTTGGGCATCATCGCCAGATCGCGTTCGAGATTGACCAGGCGCGTTTCAAGGCCCGTTTCGGTCTTCACCAGCACGCGCCCGGCCACCGACAGCGGGCGATCCAGCCAAGTGTTTAAGATCATGCCGCCATAGCGCTCGACATCCAGCCGGGCATAGTGGCCGCAGGCCTCAATTTCGGCGTTTTCCTTCAGCTTGAAGGCCGGGCTGTCGCTGTGCGAAGCACAGATCTGCATCGGCGCAAAGCCGCACGTCGGCACGGAAAAGGCGATCAGGCTCGAGCGATTGCGCGTCACCACATAGCTCTTCCCCGCCTCAAGGTGCCAGGCCTCGCCCTCGTTTAATCGAAGGCAATCGCCCTTCTCCAGCAGAGCACACAATTCCTCGGTCGCATGAAAGGCCGTGGGCGCGCGCTTGATAAAGTCCATCAAATCCCGTATCATCTTAAAAACCTCCCGTCGATGCGATTGCTTTTTCCCTATTATAGCACGAATCCCCCGTCTCGAAAAGAGGCGCTGGGAAAAGAATCGCGCCTTTGGCAGGAACGCGGCGATTTCTGTCGAATAGGACAGTGTTTATACTTTTGCTTTCAGGGAGGTTCTTCCCATGGCCCTACTCGGTATCGATTTGGGCACTACCACCCTTTCCGCCGTCGTGCTCGACACCGCCACGCGCGCCGTCCTCCACAGTGAAACGCTGCCCAGCGTCGGCTTTCTGCCCGAAACGCTCAGCGGCGCGCGCTGCCAGGACGCCGAAGCCATCATCCAAAAGGCCCTCGCGCTTTATGAAAACCTGCGCGCACGCTTCACGCTGGAGGCCGTCGGGCTGACCGGACAGATGCACGGCGCGGTGCCGCTGGACAAACAGGGGCTGGCCGTCGGCCCGCTCTACACCTGGCAGGACGGCCGCGGCGCGCTTAAGGACGAATCCGGCCTTTCCTTCTGCCAAAAGCTTTCCGAGGAAATCGGCTGCCCGCTCGCGCCCGGCTACGCGCTGGTGACGCAGGCCTATAACCTTCAGCACGGCCTGGCCGAAGCGCAGGCCGTCTCGCTGAGCACAATCGCCGGTTATCTGGGCATGCGCCTGACTGGACGTTCAACGCCGCTGCTTCACTCCAGCGATGCGGCCAGCCTGGGCGGCTACGATGCCCGCCGCCACCTTTTTTACGATGCGGCTCACCGCGCTTCGGGTGACATGCTGCCCGAGGTCACACGCGACGCAGCGCTTCTGGGCTGCACGAAGGACGGCCTGCCCGTCTGCGTGGCCATCGGCGATAATCAGGCCAGCTTTCTTGGAGCCATGGACGCGCCGGAAACCGGCCTGCTGGTCAACATCGGCACGGGCAGCCAGGTTTCGGCCTGCACCGAGACTTTCGTGGAAAGCGACGCCTTCGATACCCGCCCCTTTGTGGACGACCGCTATCTGCTGGTGGCCTCGCCCCTGTGCGGTGGGCGCAGTTATGCGCTGCTGGAGCGCTTTTTCCGATCCTGCGCCCCGCTCTTTGGTCTTGATGAGAGCCAGCCGCTCTATGAGGCCATGAACAAAATGGCCCTGCAGCCCTGTAAGGAAGCGCCCCTGGTGGACACCCGCTTCTGCGGCACGCGGCGCGATCCTCAAAGGCGCGGCAGCATCACCGGCCTGGGCGAGGACAACTTCACCGCCGCTCATCTCATTTCCGGCCTGCTGGACGGCATGGCGTGCGAGCTGTTTGAAGGCTACGAGGCCATGCGTCCTGCGCTGACCCCGCCCCGCACGCATCTGATCGCCTCCGGCAACGGAGCCGCCCGCAATCCGGCGCTTCAGGCCTGCCTAGCGCGCGCCTTCTCCCTTCCGCTCTCCCTCTCCCCCTACAGCGAGGAAGCGGCTCGCGGCGCGGCGCTGCTGGCTCGCCGCCTGCTCTGATCGTCCCTTAATCAACCATACAAAAGGAGTGTTTTCCCATGCTGCTTCACTGGAATGACCTGGCCGTCCGCCTGACGGGCCGCTGGAGTCGAAACGACGAAAACTGCACCATTGCCACAGCCAACGGCTCCTACATCGAATTCGCCTTCCGGGGCCGCGTTGCCGTGCTGCACTTTGACGTTACCCTCAACGCCGCGCCCTATCCGCACCTCTATATTGAAATCGACGGCGAAAATCGCGTGGAAGCGCCGCTGGATCAGTATCTGCGCCTCTTCGCGCGCAACGAAAACGAAAACCACGTCGCCCGCGTCATCCTCAAGGGCTCGGTCGAGCAGCAGCCCCGCTGGTTCCCGCCGCTGGTCGGCCGCACGGCCTTCTTGGGCGTCGAGGTGGAGGAACGCGGCGTGCTTCCGGCCGACAACCGCAAGATCATCGAGTTTGTCGGCGATTCGATCACCGAGGGCGTGCTGATCGACGCCGATTTCGCACCCACGCTCGCCTACACCTGGGAACAGCACAACCGCGTCTATCAGGACGACGTGACCGCCACCTACGCCTGGCTGACCGCCGAAAACCTCAATCTGCGCCCGATCATGATGGGTTATGGCGCTGTCGGCGCGACGCGCGGCGGCTGCGGCGGTGTCGTCAGCGCGCCCGAGGCCTATCCCTACGTCTTCAGCGGCGTCCCCTATGAGGGCGAGGAGCCTGATTATGTACTCATCAACCATGGCGCCAACGACCGCCGCTCCGGCGCCGAGGCCTATCTCAAGGGCTACGAGGCGCTGCTTGACGTCATTGCCGAAAAGCATCCTCGCGCCGTGCTGATCGCCCTAAGCGCCTTCTGTGGCGCTTATGCCCGCGAGCTGGAGGCCTTCTGCCAGCAGTACAGCGCCTCCCATGACCGCACCGTGCATTTCATCGACGGCAGCCGCTGGGTGCCGTCGATGAAATGCACGGTGCGGTCATGGGA
>CAYOTH010000303.1:0-3040 GCA_964406835.1 uncultured Oscillospiraceae bacterium | reverse complement strand
CTCTTGAGCGGTGAGGCGCAGGCCCTGGGAAATGCGCTGGAGGAAGCGCCCATGACGCTCAACTGTGCCGCGGCGCTGCTGATGGAACCGCAGAGCGGGCAGATCATTTTCGAGATCAATGCCGATGAAAAGCGGCCTGTGGCCAGCGTCACCAAGATCATGACCATTCTTTTGACCTGTGAGGCGCTTGAGGACGGCGCGATCGACCTGAGCGAGGAAGTCTGCGTCAGTCGGACGGCGGCGGGCATGGGCGGCTCTCAGGTGCTCTTGGATGCCGGCGAAACGCAGACGGTGAACGAGCTAATCAAAAGCGTCATTGTGGGCAGTGCGAACGATTCGGCGGTGGCGTTAGCTGAGCATATGGCCGGTTCTGTTCAGCTGTTTGTCGATCGCATGAACGCGCGCGCCGAAGAACTGGGAATGCAGGATACGGTCTTTGTCAATTGCACTGGTCTGCCTGCCGAAGGACAGCATACCACGGCGCGGGATGTGGCGCTGATGGCGTCCGAGCTTTCGCGCCATGAGCTGTTTTATTGCTATTCCTCGATTTGGCTGGAGGATTTTACGCACGAGAGCGGGCGCATCACCACGCTGACCAACACCAATAAGCTGCTCAGGCTGTATGACGGCTGCGACGGCATCAAAACCGGTTCGACCAACGAGGCGGGGTATTGCATGGCGGCATCGGCCAAACGCGGTGGTATGCGCCTGATTGCCGTGGTACTGGGCGCGCCCTCGGGCAAGGAACGCTTTAGCGTAGCTTCGACCATGCTTGATTACGGCTTTGCAGGCTATAGGCTCTATCCGGTGGCTGAACGCGGCGCGGCTGTGCGCGGGCGTATGCCGGTCATTGGCGGTCAGGCGGAGGATGTCGCGCTGACGCTGAACGCCGATTTGACGCTGCTGATTAAAAAGGGCGAGGAGCGCAGCATTACGCTGGAAGCCGACTTGCCCGAGGCCTTGACGGCACCTGTGCGCACGGGCGATGTGGTTGGCAGTGTGCGGGTGGTGCGCGGCGGCGCTGTGACGGCCCGCGTGCCTGTGGTGGCGGCTGAGTCGGTTCCGGCCCGGTCGCTGGTTTATGGCCTGGGACATGTGCTGAAAAAGTGGTGTTTTCAGTAGGGGGCCTGCAAACTCGTGAATAAATTGATAATTTAAAGCAGGAACACTTGCGAGAAAGCACTAAAGAGGGTACAATGAATAAAATGGAATTTGTTTCTCTGCCATCAGGCTGCTTTGTGCTGGCAGCCGTTTCAGGCGGCGCTGATTCCGTGGCCTTGCTGGCGCTTCTGAGCGAAAAAGCCCGCGAGGGTGAGATTCGTCTTGAGGCTGCGCATTTTGAGCACGGCATTCGCGGAGCCGCCTCTCGGGAGGATGCTCGCTTCGTGCAGGAACTTTGCGCGCAGTGGGGCATTGTCTGCCACATGGGTGCTGCCGACGTGCCGGCTCTGGCGCAAGCACGGGGCGTGGGGCTGGAACAGGCAGCGCGGGATGCCCGCTATGCCTTTTTGCGCCGCGTCAGGCAGGATGTGGGCGCGGATTGTATCGCACTGGCGCATCATCTGGACGATCAGGCCGAGACGGTGCTCATGCATCTTTTGCGTGGAGCCGGTCTGCGCGGAGCGTGCGGCATGGCCGTGCGGCAGGGCGATTTGTTTCGTCCGCTTCTGGGAGTGCGCAAAGCCGAGTTGGTTGCCTATCTGCGCGAGCAGGGGATTTCCTGGCGCGAGGACGAAACCAATGCGCAGCTGGATACCCCGCGCAATATGCTGCGCCTGTCGGCCATGCCGGCGATTGAAGCGGCCTATCCGGGCGCTGTGCGCGCGCTGGGGCGCTTTGCGGAAAACGCGGCGCGGGAGGATGATTACATGGCCGGGGAGACACGGCGGTTTCTCCGGGAAACAGCCGGACAAACTCCGGTCGGTCTTTGCCTGAACGTCAATGAGGCAGTGCATGAAGCCATTCTGATGCGGGCACTCCATGACTTGACGGAACTGGACGAAGCGTCCTGCCGTCAGATGGCGGCGTTGTATCGGTTGGATCGGGGCAAGGCGATGCTGTCAGCCGGTTGGCGGGCGGAAAGAACCGGCCAAAGTCTGTATCTGATGCGCGAGGAAGCCCATTTCACTGGCGAATGGCCTCTGCCTGAGGAAGGCGAGGTTGATTTGGGCGAGCTGGGGTGCGTGCGTGTTGCGCCGTGTCTTGAACTGATTCAAAGCGGCGACGAAAAGCGAGTCTGTGTGCGGCGTGAGGCGGCGCGGGGCGCTGTGTTGCGTTGCCGTCGGCGGGGTGATGTCATTCGGCCGCTGGGCCTGAATGGACAGATGAAGCTTTCTGATTATCTGATTAACCGGCGTGTTGATCGGCCGCTGCGTGAGGCCACTGTGCTTCTGGCGCGGGGGAACAGCGTGCTCTGGGTCGCAGGTGTCGGGCTTTCGGAAGAGGCGGCTGTTCGGCCAGGGGAGGCGGCGTTCAGGCTGGAATTGATCGAAAAAGAAGACAGAAGATTTAAATAACCGACTAAAGTCCGAAATGCGACAAGGAAAACAGACTGAAGTCTCTATGAATAAAGCGCAATAATCCGCCATAGACGGATGGATTTTAAAACAACAAAGGGAAAGTGGAGGACGAAGAACATGAAGATGCACGAGGATCTGGAACGCATACTCATTGGCGAGGACGAGATCAAGCGCCGGGTGGCCGAGCTGGGACAGAAAATTACTGAGGATTATCAGGATGCGGCCGAACCGCTGGTGCTGGTGTGCATTTTGAAGGGCTCTGTGGTCTTCTATTCTGATCTGATGCGTCAGATCGATCACGACTGCCGCTTGGATTTCATGATTGTCAAAAGCTATGGCGCGGGTCGTGAATCGAGCGGCAACGTGCAGTTTATCAAAGATCTGAGCGAGTCGATCACCGGCAAGCACGTTATCATCGTAGAGGACATCATCGACAGCGGACTGACGCTGACCTTCCTGCGCAACAATCTGATCACGCGCGGCGCCAAGTCGCTGAAGATCTGCACGCTGCTGGATAAGCC
>CAYOTH010000302.1:0-3055 GCA_964406835.1 uncultured Oscillospiraceae bacterium | reverse complement strand
GGCGCTGACAGACACCTTGGGATAGACCTTGCCGTTGATCGACACCGCCGGGGCGATGCCGCAGGCGCCGATGCAGCGCAGCGCGTCGATGGTGAAAATGCCGTCCTCTGTGCTTTCGCCGGGCTTGATGCCCAGAATTTCGCTGAATTTATCGATCACCTTCTGCGCGCCCTTGACATAGCAGGCCGTCCCCAGGCAGCAGCCGATGATGTACTTGCCCTTGGGCTTGAGCGAGAAGAAGGAATAGAAGGTCACCACGCCGTAAATTTCCGCGACACTGATGCCGGTCTTTTCGGAAACCAGCTGCTGAACGTCCAAGGGAATATAGCCATATTCCTTCTGAATGTCGCTCAAAATCATCATCAGAGGGGTCGTTTCCCCGGCATAGCGATCACAGATCTCGCTGATTTTCGCCACCGCCGCTTCACTCAAATGCGCCATGATAATCCTCCCTTAAAATCAATTTCGCGAGAAACGGCGTCAAATAGGCGTCCGTCTCTATATCGAAAAGTATATATTCGTTATATGTGGTTTGTCAAGTCTAATCGACACATTCGCGAAGAGACGCCGGAATTTCGCATCGTTCGCCGTTCAATTTACAGGAACATCACACAGATTTATCCTGTTCATTTTTGCGCCGCATTTTGTCGTTTGACGGCCCGATTCCGGCGCTGCGCCCGCCTTCAAGCCCGAACGACGCGCCCTCGCCCGCCCCTTTCCGTTCGGAAAAGCCCACGGAGCATTTTAAAATTTAACATTTCACCTTCATCATGAACGACTCGCATCACAAGGCGTAGGTTTCGTTGGGCGCGGGGATGGAATCTTTGAGCTGGTACGGCGCGTGCGGGCTTGCGCAGTATAAACGCTTCGAGCGTGCAACACCTCACCTCGCAAACCCACAGCGCTTTCCTACTATACAAAAAACGCGCCAGTTCAGCGCATTGGGAATTTGGGTTGGCGGCGCAAGAAGTCTTTCGCTGCATTGCGCATCAAAGTAGTCGCGCGATGTCCTCTTCACTTTCAACGTCCCCGAGCGCTCTCTGGCCATAGCCAAACTGCCCCGAACATGTCCTTGGCGTTTGAGTGAACGCGTGCGGGGGTGCGCAGTATAAACGCTTCAAGAGCGCAGCGCGCGACTCGCCCACGGGCGGCGGCTTCCTTATGCTTCCTTATGATACAAAAAAACCGCGCCAGACGAAGCATTGAGCTTCATCCAACGCGGGGAAAGAGCTTATTCGGCTGTGGGGGCATCGTCCGGCGAATGCGTAACCGGCAGGCTGTTGGAGAGCATCAGAAGCGATGCGGCGATATCCATATTGCGCACCACGACGTCGCCCGGAACCTTCAGGTTGACCGGCGCGAAGCAGAGTATGGCGCGCACGCCGCCAGCCACCAGCTTATCGCAGACCGACTGCGCCTGAGAGGCCGGCACGGCGATGATGCCGTAATCGGCGCCCAGCGCGCGGCTCTGCGCGGCGATGGACTCGGCCGGATAGACCAGACAGCCGCCGATAGACATGCCGATGCGATGCTCGTCGGCATCAAAGGCCGCCACCATGCGAAAGCCGCTGTGCGCAAAGCCTTCATAAGACATCAGCGCCTGGCCCAGACGCCCCGCGCCGGCCAGCACAACGCGCTTTTCGGTGCGGTAGCCCAGCGCCTCCTCGAGGCAGGCGATCAGCGAGGCGACATTGCGCCCAGTGCGCGGCCGTCCGCTGGAAACATAGGCCAGATCCTTGCGCACCTGTATGCCGGTCAGGCGAAGATCCTGCGCGATGGTGGCCGAGGAAATCTGCTCGCATCCCTCGCCAAGGCGCATTTTCAGGTAATTGAGATACAGCGGCAAGCGCTCCATGGCCGGCTGCGGAATGACCGCGCCTGTCTCTGTGCGGTTAATCGGCATAACCCTCGCTTCCTTTCCGAAAAAATCTTCGTCCCGGCAAACGGGCCTATAAGCAAGCCGGCCGGCTCCACCCCGAACGGAAGAAAGAGACGGCCGGCTTAAAAAGACATATCAACGCGGCCTGCGGGCGGATTTTCACCCGGCCCGCTCAGGCCTGCGCTTAAAACTTAGATGCTCTCGCGGCCGCGCGCATAATTGGGCAGCAGCTTGGGAGAAACCTTATCGGACTGAATGCCCGCATCGGAGAGCTCCTTCTCGAAAGCGTCCACATGATCGAGGTTCAGATGGCCCACAGTCACGCTCTTGGACTTGGCAGCCGCCTGCTGACCGGCGTTGCGGCCAAAGACGATGACATCCAGCAGGCTGTTGCCCATCAGTCGGTTGCGGCCATGCACGCCGCCGGCGGCTTCGCCCGCGACATACAGGTTCTCAACGGCGGTTTCGCACTTATCATTGATCTCCAGGCCACCGTTCTGATAGTGCAGCGTCGGGTAGACCAGGATGGGCGTCTCGCGCATATCGATGCCGAACTTGAGGTACATGCGCAGCATGGCCGGCAAGCGCTTCTCCAGCGTGCCCTTGCCATGGATCATGTCGATCATGGGCGTATCCAGCCAGACAGCCTTGCCGCCGCCGGGGATATCCACGCCCTTGCCGTGATCGGAGCACTCGCGGATCAGCGCGGCCGCGTTCACGTCGCGGGTTTCCAGCGGATGGACGTAAACCTCGCCCTCGCTGTTGACCAGCTTGGCGCCCATGGAGCGCACCTTCTCAGTAACCAGCGCGCCGTAGATCTGCGCCGGGAAGGCCACGCCGGTGGGGTGATACTGAAGCGTATCCTGATACAGCAGCTTGGCGCCCGCGCGATAGCCCAGCACCAGGCCGTCGGCCGTCGCACCGTAGTGGTTCGAGGTCGGGAAGCCCTGGTAGTGCATACGGCCCGCGCCGCCGGTGGCGATGACGACCGTCTTGGCGCGCACAATCTTGATTTCGCCGGTCTCCATGTTCATCAGCACCGCGCCGGCCGCATGGCCGCAGCAGTCCTTGATGATTTCGATCGCGGCGGTGAAATCAACAACCGGGATATTGCGGTTGAGCACTTCGTCGCGCAGGGTACGCATGATCTCCGCGCCGGAATAGTCGGCCGCGGCG
>CAYOTH010000301.1:0-3064 GCA_964406835.1 uncultured Oscillospiraceae bacterium | reverse complement strand
TTCTCTTAAAAATGAGAGAACACGGGCGCGACTTTGCATTATTTGGGCGTGAGCGCGGCCAGATAATCGTCGGCCAGCTCGCGGTAAGGGGCCATAGCGGTGGCCATGGGCAATTCGTTCAGCGCCTGACGAGCAACCCCGTGCAGGGCTTCTTCATCGGGCAGGGCGTCGGCTTTAAAGAAAAAGCCGGTCATGGCCCAGGTCCTGTGGGTGAAGACATGCTGCGTGGAGGCGAGCTTTTTTCCGCCGCGGGCCGAAAGCCCCAATTCCTCAAGGCATTCGATCAGCGAGGCGGCGTCCATGGCGTTTTCAAAGTGCGGAAACTCCCAAAGCCCGGCCAGAAGACCGCTCTCCGGGCGACGGCGCACCAGCACGCGAGAACTGCAGAAGACCAGCGCGACGCCGCGGCGTTCCGCCTTTTTGTCGAGTTTGGGCGGCTTGTTGGGCAGGCTGTCGGTCAGGCCCTGCTGAAAGGCCAGGCAGTCGATCTGAACGGGGCAAAGCGCGCAGCGCGGCTGCTTGGGGACGCAGACAAGGTTGCCCAGTCCCATCATGGCCTGATTAAACTCGCCGGGGCTTTGACGGTCGATCAGCCGATATCCGGCTGCGCGCAGCCGCTTTTTGACGGTGGCCTCGTCGATGCGGCCGCCCTCGGCGGTGACGCGGGCCAGCACGCGCGTGAGGTTGCCGTCCATGGCCGGCTCGCACTGGTCAAAGGCCATGGAGGCAATGGCGGCGGCCGTGTATTCGCCGATGCCAGGCAGCTTTTTGAGCGCCTCGAAATCGCTGGGCAGACAGCCGTCCATCTCACGGGAGACAATGCGCGCCGCCTTCATCAGGTTGCGCGCCCGGGAGTAATAGCCCAGTCCTTCCCAGAGCTTTAAGACGCTCTGCTCATCGGCCTCGGCCAGCGCATGAACGCTGGGAAAGGCGGCGAGAAAACGCTCATAGTAGTCCTTGACGGTCTGCGTCGTGGTTTGCTGGAGCATAATTTCGGAAATCCAGATTTTGTAGGGATCTATTTCGCCGCGCCAGGGCAGCGTGCGTGCATTGAGCCTATGCCAGGCAAGCAGTTTTTCGGAAAAGGTTTTTTCGGGAGTTTCAAATGACATGGCTATAACCTCTGTTGTGTATCGATCAAAAGAATCATGCCCGGATAGAGCGGGCTGGAAAGCCGGTTGTCTGCGCGCAGCCTCTGCGGGGAGAGGCCAAAGCGCGCCGAGAGAGCTTCAAGCGTGTCCAGTGGGCCGCAGATAAAGGCAAAAAGCCGGGATGCACGCGCCTCCTGCGCAGACGGAGCGTCCGCTGCGGGGTGGGCGAAAAGGTCGCGCGGGCAGGGAAAGGAACAGTGGGCGCATTCTCCCTCCGGCACAATGATCTCGCGTCCTGCAAGCAGCCAGGCCGGGCTGTACAGGCCGTTAAAGCGCATCAGCATACAGGCAGGCACATGAAGCCGCGCCGATACGTCACTGAGCGTTTCGCCTTCTAAAATAAAATCCGTCCGCACAGGCATCCCTCCAGTCGGTATTATGCCTATGCGGCGGATTTTTGAAAAATGGCTTTTAGTTAGTTGTTGAGCGCGCGGATGACGGTGTCGCCGCCCATAACTTCGAGCGTTTCGTTCCAGGTTTCCTGCATACGCAGATACTGATCGTCGCTCATGCCCTCGGGGCGGTTGCTCAGGCAGGCTCCGGTGGGTAGCACGCGGTAATCGTCGTTGCCCGCGGCGTTTTTAAACGTCCAGACGTAGACCGGAACATAGCCCGGGGCGGTCACGGCGAAGGTGCCGTCGGCCTGCTCGGTCAATGTAAATTCAAAGACGATGCCCGAATCAGTGTACTGCGTGCGGTGCTGCGTGAGGAAGTTGCCGATGGAGTAGACGCACAGCGCCGTGCGGCTTGCGCCGCTGGCGTCGGTCGCCGTGATGTACTCGGCGGGCTGCACCATGTGCGGATGTCCGCCGATGATCAGATCAACGCCGGCGGAAACCAGCTTCTTGGCCCAGTACTGCTGATCAGAATCAGGCGCGCGCTTGTATTCGTCTCCCCAGTGCGCCACGGCCACGACCACCTCGGCTCCGGCGGCGCGAACGGCGTTCACGTCGGCCTGGAAATTGGCGTTTTTAAAGCGCTTGACCAGGAACTCAGAGCGTTCGTCGCAGTACTTTTCCATGGTGTTGGTCGAATGCGTGTAGCTCACAAAGCCCACGCGAATGCCGTTGATCGTGTAGATTTCAGACGTGTTGCTGTCGGCCTCGTCCACATAGCCGCCGATGTGATCCAGCCCGGCGGCGTCCACATGGCCGACCGATTCAACCAGGCCGTCGCAGTAGGCATCCAGCATGTGGTTGTTGCACATGGTAATCATGTCCACGCCGACGTTCTTGACCACCTGGAGAATCGAAGGCGGCGTGGTGAACATCGGATAGCCGGAATAGCCGTATTTGCCCTTGCGCAGCGAGGCATCCAGGTTAATCATGGTGTAATCGCTGCGGCTGAGCGTGTCTCCGATCAGCGAAAGATAGGGCGCAAAGTCATAGCTGTCGCTGGCTTTGTCATAGCAGGCATCCAGCATTTCCGTATCGATAACGATGTCGCCAGCCATGCGGATGATGGCGCTTCGGCCGCCGCTGACTGTCTGGCTGACCTGATCGGTCGGTGTGTCCTGCGGCGGGAGGTCGTTGGCGGTGTCGTCTGGTTCAGCAGTCGGCTCATCGGTCGGCTCGTCGAGCGGCGTATCGGTGTTTTCAGCGAGTGGAGCCTGCGTTTCGTTGATGTGCGGCGTGATGACCGTGCGGTCGTCGCGCGCGCTCAGGCTGGAAATCGCCTTGACCGAAAGCGCAATGAGCAGCATGAAGACCAGAGCCAGCAGTCCCAGGCGCGCCCACGGCGGCAGCTGAAGCGAAATCGGTTGCCTCGGCGTGCGGCGCGCGGCCTTGCTGAAGCGGTCGGCTGGTTCGGCTGGGCGTCGGGGAGTCTGTGGTGCGGGGCGTCGCGGTTGCTGAGAGTACCCCTCGGGGTGCGCATTCTGCGGGGCAGGGCGTCGCGGTTGCTGAGAGTACCCC
>CAYOTH010000300.1:0-3080 GCA_964406835.1 uncultured Oscillospiraceae bacterium | reverse complement strand
GTATAGCGCGGAGCGTTCCGTTGGCAGGGAAACAAGACAGAGCCGCCGAAGTTTTCAGGCTTTTTCACTGGAAGGCGGCACAGCAAGCGGCAAATAACAGCTTTCCGGCGCAGGCGAACGCCGAACTCGCGCGACGGGCGGGGCGAACGCAGACACGCGGCTGACGGTGGAGACTTTCCGGCAAGCGGAGCGAATGCAGACGCACGGCGGGGAGCAGCGTTCCGGCAGTCTGAACGAACGGCAGACTTATGGCAGGCGGCACAGCTTTCCGGCGCGGGGGGGCGATTCAATAAAAAAGGAGGACATGAGGATGAAGCGAAGAGCCTGGAGACGGGCGATTACAGTGATGCTGGCGGCGCTGCTGACGATGATGTCGATGTATGCGGCGGCGCAGGCCGGGAAAATGGACGCGCTGGAGGAGCAAATCAACGCGGCCTATGAGCGCGCGTTTTACGAAAGCGCCGATCTTTTGACGCGCATCGAGAACGACCTGCACAAGCTGGCGGCCTCTGCCGGATCGGCGCTCTCTCAGACGCTGCTGCGGGAAATCGCCGCGGATGCCGCCGCCGCGCAGAGCAGCCTGACGCTGCTGCCCGCCTCGCTGTCGTCGATAACGCAGGCGCTCAAGTTCGTTAATCAGGCGGGCGATTACGCGGCGGTGACGAGCGAGCGTCTGGCCGAGGGCGGCGCTTTGAGCGAGGACGACCGCGCGCTCATCCTCACGCTGCGCGACAGCGCCGCCGCCCTCAACGCGCTGATGAGCGAGGTGCTTTCGGGTATCGAACGGGGCGAGCATCCGCTGCGCGCCGCCGCCGGAAAGCCGCTGCCCGCGCTGGAGGATGTCACGCTGGAGGACAGTGCCGTGGACTTTCCCGTGCTGCTCTACGACGGGCCGTTTTCGGACGGACGCGGCGAGAAAACGCTGCGTGCGCTCACCGGCGAGGCCATCACCGCCGACGAGGCGCTCGGCAAGGCGCGCCGTTTCATCGGCGAGGAGCGCATCCACGCCCTCTGGCTGACCGGCGAAGGCGAGGTTCCCGTCCCCTCCTACGAAATCAGCGCCTACACCGACGAGGGGTTGACCTCTCTGGCCGTAACGCGCCAGGGCGGCGAGGTGATCTACATGATGACCGACGCCGCGCCCACCGAAGCGCTCTTTGACGCCTCGGCCCTGATCGAGCAGGCGACGCGCTTTTTGAAGGAACGCGGCTATCCGGACGGCCTGACCGCCTTCTTTTCGGAGTTCGACGGCTTTCTGACGATCAATTGGGTACCGCTTGTCGAGGGCGTGCTGCTCTATCCGGATCTGATCAAGATCGAGCTTTCGATGGAGAGCGGCGAGGTTGTGGGGCTGGAGTCACTCAACTATCTGACCAACCACACCCAGCGCACGCTGCCCGCGCCCGCTCTGAGCGAAATCGAAGCGCGCAGCCGACTCAGCGCGGCCCTTCAAAGCGACGTCGGCCGCCTGTGCCTGATTCCGCAAAACGACACGGAGCGGCTGTGCTATGAGTTTGCCGCAACGCTGGACGAGGAGCGCTATCTGATCTACATCGACGCACTTACCGGCGAGGAGGCGCTCATCTATCGCCTGATCGAGGACGAACACGGCCAGCTGACGGCGTGAGGAAACCGGACGTTGTTTCCCAGAAGGCGGCTTCGGCCTTTTAAGCGCGCGCTTCTCCCAATGCCCATTCAGCTTGCCGATAAAAGACTTGCTGCAAAGCAATGTTCCGGCAGGACGCCCCCGGTCGTGATGCGCACTGAAGCACTTTCCGAAAAGGCGCTGTCCCGATTCAATGCCGAAGTGAACAGCCTGCGCTTTCCTTTCGGCTGGACTAACAGCTTCGGCATGGCCAAGCGCGCGCTTCTCCCATGCCGCAAATTCCCGATAAGGAAGACTGTCCAACGCGGCGGGACGTTAGACGCGCCCCCGTTTCGGCCAAAAAGCGATGCAGCTGAAAGCGGACGCTTGCAGCCAAGGCGGCGCGTATTTCGAATGTGTGTTCGAAAACTTTACGCGGCGTTCGCTTGATTTTGGTCGGCGGTGTGGTATAATGAGTTCAAAGAACAGATGTTCAAGGCGGAGGCGACACGCATGACCACGCTGGAAAAACTGACCATACTGACCGACGCGGCCAAATACGACGTGGCCTGCACCTCGAGCGGCGTAAACCGGCGCGCGAGGCAGGGAACGCTGGGCAACGCCATGGCCTGCGGCATCTGCCACAGCTTTTCGGCGGACGGGCGCTGCATTTCGCTGCTCAAGGTACTTTTGAGCAACGCCTGCTGCTATGATTGCGCCTACTGCGTCAACCGGCGCAGCAACGACACGCCGCGCGCCGCCTTCACGCCCCGGGAGCTGGCCGAGCTGACCATCGCCTTTTACCGGCGCAATTACATCGAGGGGCTGTTTCTCAGCTCTGGCATCATCAAAACGCCCGATTACACCACCGAGCTGATGATTAAAACGCTGTCGATCCTGCGCGAGGAGTATCACTTTGGCGGCTACATCCACGCCAAGGGCATTCCCGGAACCGACGAGCGGCTTTTGCAGCGGCTGGGTGCGCTGGCCGACCGGCTGAGTGTCAATGTCGAGCTGCCCTCGGGGGCGAGCCTGGCGCGTCTGGCGCCCGACAAGAGCCGCGAGGATGTGCTGCGCCCGATGGGGCAAATCGCCTCGGGCATCCGGCAGACGCAAAACGAGCTGGCTCTCTTTCGCCACACGCCGCGCTTTGCCCCGGCCGGGCAGAGCACGCAGATGATCATCGGCGCATCGCCTGAAACCGACCGGCAGATCGTCCGCCTGACCGGCTCGCTCTACAAAAAGTACGGCTTGCGGCGCGTGTTTTACTCAGCCTACATGCCGGTGGTCAGCGACAGCCGTCTGCCGACACTGGACACGCGCCCGCCGCTTCTGCGCGAGCATCGGCTCTATCAGGCCGACTGGCTGATACGCTTTTACGGCTTTTCGCCCGACGAAATTCTTGACGACGCCCACCCCGATTTCCACCCGCGGCTCGACCCGAAGTGCTCCTGGGCAATCTATCACCCTGAGTTTTTCCCGGTCGAGGTCAACC
>CAYOTH010000299.1:0-3108 GCA_964406835.1 uncultured Oscillospiraceae bacterium | reverse complement strand
GAAGAGGTGTCATCCTTTCTTGACGTTTTTGACGTGAGTTGGGAAAAATCCAGCTGGTGCAGGCGATCAACGATGTCGTTGGTCCAGCGCTCAAAGAGCGAGAGCAGCAGGCGCTGCTCATCGGGGGTAAACTGCTCAAACGAGGCGCGTTCCACAGCCAGTACCCGGTCAACCGTCTGCGCGCAGAGGGTCTCTCCGCGCTCGGTCAGTGCAATGGGCTTGGCGCGATGTCCCTCCTTCAGGACGATCAGCCCGTCGCTGAGCAGCTTTTTGAGCGAGGAATTGATCGTTTGCTTGGGCAGCTGGATCCGGCTGACGATCTCGCTCTGCGTCAGCGCTTCGTTGCTTTCGCGCAGCGTGTAGAGAATCCAGAACAGGCTGTCGCTGAGCGAGCAGGTGCGCGCAACGTCCGAATAGACAGCGTTTCCTCTGCGCATAATCCGGTTGAATTCAAGCAGGGCGTCCGGGGCCGTCGGCATAGCGGGTATCCTCCTTTGTACGAAATCGGACAAAGACCATTATAGTCTGATTTCGGAACAAAGTCAATGAGGGCTGAATAGGCTTAACCCAAAGATAACGCGGCATTTCAGGCGCTGAAGGCGGAAAAGTCCATTTGCGCTGTGATACTTGACAAAACGTGAAATGATGTTATACTAAGCGTGACATCCTTAACAAAAGAGCGGAGGATAGAAACATGAAAAACGAATTTGGCCAAGGCTATCGAGGCGTTTATTATCAGCCGGGGGAAGAACCGGTTTTTTCTTATCGTACGGGCCTGACTGTTTATGAGGAATCTTTTTCAAGGGGAGCGCTGATTGCGCGGGGATGGAATGCCGCCGGGTATCCGCTCAATGTGCTCAGCAACGAGCCGACGCGCCTGGATGAAAAACGTTTTGCCGAGCCGCAGGCCTTTCGCCTGGAGGTGGACGGCGAGTATGCCGATTGGGCGCTGACGTTCGAGGGCTTTGAGGAGCATCAGGAGGAAAATGGCACGCATGCAGTGATTTCGCTGCGCTGCGCGGATAAGGCGCTGATTATCAAAGTGCATACGCTGCTGGACGGCACGGCGGCGCTGTCCCGCTGGCTGGAGATTGAAAACACCGGCGCGCAGGAGCGGGCAGTCAGCGCTCTGGCGGTGATGGGCGGCGGCCTTGAGGTGATGGGCGGCGAGCTGGCGGCGGCCGGGAAAACGCACAGGCCGGTCGAGACCTATTACCGGCTGGGCTATTTTGACGCGCATGGCCGCTGCAAGGAGGGCGATTTCTCCTGGCACAATTTGACGCCGGATCGGCATGAGATTGCCGGGCGCTATCTGCGCGAACGTCACCGTCATCCGATGTTCATTCTTGAAAATACGATCAGCGGCATGACGTTCATTGGGCAGCTGGCCTACAGCGGCGGCTATCGCATGGTGTTTGACTACGATGCGCACCCCGAATACGATACGACAGCGCTGGCCTGGGCCTTTGAATTGGATTCCATAAAGCCGCTGATTGTGCTTTCGCCAGGCGAGGTGCTGACCACGCCGGCCGTGCATATGGGCGCGGTGATGGGCGATCACGACGACGCCGTCAACGCCATGTTCGATCATGCGCGCCGCAGCGTGTTTACCGTCCCCGGCACCGAAAACGCCTGCCTGGTGGGCGCGGGTATGGGCGCGGAGCACGATATGAGTGTGGAAACCACCAAGCAGTTCATGGAGCAGATGGCACGCGCCGGGGCCGAGGTGTTCATTGTGGACGCCGGGTGGTATTGTCCGCCGAATCAGGAGCGCGGCTGGGGCGTCTATCTGGGCGATTGGAAGCCCGATGCGGCGCGCTATCCCAACGGCATTGAGGAGATCGAAGCGCATTGCCGCCGTTTGGGCATGAAGTTTGGCTTGTGGATGGAAGCTGAGCGCATGGGCGAATACAGCCGGGCCTATCAGGAGCACCCCGATTGGTTTACCGTGCGCCGGGATGGTTCGACGGCGGCGGGCTATCTGGATTTTTCCAAGCCCGAGGTGGTGGCCTGGGCGGAGGAACAGGCGGCGCATGTGATTGAGGACTATCATCTGGATCTGTTCCGGGTGGATTACAATGTCACCGGCTGGGAGTATTTTCATGTGGGGCAGCGGGACGGTCGCCGCGAGTGCCGTTCTCTGCGCCATATCGAGGGCTTTTATACGTTCTATCGCAACCTAAAGGAGCGCTTTCCCAATGTGATTTTCGAAAATTGCGCGGGTGGCGGCGGAAGAACAGACTGGGGCATGATGGCGCTGTTCAATCACGGCTGGGTTTCAGACGAGCAGACCGCGCCCCGGGGGATTGAAATCACCAACGGCATGACCATGGCTTTGCCGCCGGATCGCGTTGACCGGCTGGTGGCCGGCATGGGTATACACCGCTATGCCTCGCTCGATCAGCATGTGCGCGGCGCGATGTTCGGCCATGTTTCGCTCAATGTCTTCGGTCCGCGCACGGCCGAGATGAACCCGCAGGTGTTTGAGTTTGTGCGCCACAGCATGGATCTGTACAAATCCTTTATCCGGCCTTATCTGCCTGAGGCGCGCATTTATCATCACACGCCCGATAACAGGCGTGTGCGCGAGGAAGGGCGCATGGTGCTCGAACTGGCCGCGCCTGATGGCACGCGCGATACGATCGGCGTGTTTACGCAGCCGGGCTGGGCGGGCGGCCCCATAACGGTCTGGCCGCGCGGGCTGACGCGTAGTCACCGCTATGCCGTTCGCTATGACAATGATCGCAGCGAAGAAATCCTCACCGGCGCGCAGATGATGGCCCAGGGCCTGCGCATGTTTATTCCCTCGGCGCTTTCCAGCGAGCTGGTGACGCTGGAAGCCTTGGATTGACAAAACCATAATCAGGAGCTTGCCGTTTCACTTTATTGCGGGCGGCAAGCTCTTTGTATTGGTAAAATGCATTTTATCCCTGTTCACAAAGGTGATGCTCCAATCCCTATAAGGCCGAGGCGTGCGGGAAATAACGTTGCGATGTCCTTTTTTTGAGGCGATTCCAGGAGGATTGGAAATCATCACCTCCGGCTTAGCCGGTGGTCAGCCTGTCAAAGAATCCACAATGCGACCTCGCAATGCGTCTTCTTATGCGA
>CAYOTH010000298.1:0-3117 GCA_964406835.1 uncultured Oscillospiraceae bacterium | reverse complement strand
GAGCAGGAGTAGGGGATGAGGTGCTCGTCCTTGCCGGAATTGCCGTTGACGTGCAGCGCGATGAGATGATGGCCGTACTGACGCGCCATGTCGGAAATGTCCAGGCCGAAGATGTTGGCGTGGCCGGTATCGATGCACGCGCCGATCAGCGGGTGATCAAACGCCTCGATGAGGGGAAGAATCTCCTCGGCGCGCGCCACATGGCTGTCGGCATAGCTCAGGCCGTAGACGTTCTCCAGCGCCAGCGCCACGCCATACTGTTCGAGATCGGGCAGCAGCTTTTCGAGCATGCGCAGATTGCCCTCGCGCGTGTGGGCGGCGCTCTTTTCGTCGAAGAAGGGGTGCATCACCGCGATGGGACAGCCGACCAGCGCGCACGTCTCCAGCGCCCGGCGGTAGGAGAGCATGAACATGTCCGCGAACGCCTGCCAGCTTCCGTCGCCCGGCAGCGCCAGATGACCTGGGTAGTAGGGCAGATGACACTGCGCCACCTCTAGCCCCGCGCGCTGCGCCGATTGTGCCTGCTCGACAATCAGACGCTGCCACTCGGGCTGAAGCAGCTGCTCCGGCTCGGTCGAATGCGCCGCCATCGACAAATCAATGCCGTCAAAGCCCGCCTGCTTCATCAGACAGGCCGATTCATAGGCGTCGCTCTGCGTCATGCGTATTCCGTGGTTCAGGGATGTGGATATCTTCATGAAAACACCTCCGGGGGCGCATAATAAGGTGAAAATTGCACCTACTGAGGCTATTATAGCATAGACGGTAGGGTAGAACAAGGGAAAATGTGGTGAGAATTACACGGACTTTGGTCTTGTTTTGTGATGCGATTTTGTGAATGGACTAAAGTCTGTTTTGATTTAAGGGGGCGGGAAGACTTTTCTTGATGTCGAGTCCTTGGAAATCCGGGCGTTGCGAATCGTTCGTTTCTGGCAATGTGATCTCAGTTACTCCAGAGGGCTTTCAGGTCGGCTGGGCCGACAGCAGCTTGCACTCACGTGCCCCGGCCGTGCCAGATTCCGCTTGCGCTCACGCGCCAATCCCGTAAACAAGTTTGATATAGCTGGAAGGCTTGTGCGGCCTTCCCAATCTGCCCGGCCATAGATTAGAGCCGGGCAGATTTGCGTTTTGGGGGGGCTCTTGCGGCGTAGGGGCGGGGGTTCTGCCTTGCGGGAGGATTTGCTTCTCTTGTAATCGAATCCTCGGCATTCCAAGAGATGCAATCTGCTTGTTTCTTGCGTTATCCCCTCAGTTACTCCAGAGGGCTTTCAGGTCGGCTGTGCCGGTTTCGCTTGCGCTCACGCGCCAATCCTGCGAGGGGCGTTTGAGGGAATAGGAAAGTTTTTCATATCATGACGACTTGCCCGGCCATAAGTTGGAGCTGGGCAAGTCTGCGTTTGGGGGCTGGTTGCTTGCGGCGTGGGTAGCCTTCTTCGGTCTGGACTCCTGGCAGCTAGCGCCGCGGCAGGGCCGGGGCCTTCCTCGCACAGCCCGGGTACACGAAAAGACCCGCCCGGCTCCAATCTATGGCCGGGCGAGTCGGTGGTATAGAGAGGTATCTACTCAAGCGGCTGTCCAGATTAGAAGCGCCTTTCAGCGCAGAAGAATCGGGTTGCGGGGGGCGAAGCGGAGCGGAAGACGCACAGCCGGGGGCTAGTCGAGGGCAGAAGTGTAGGTGGGGTCGTAGTAGGGGTTGGCGGGGTTGTCGTCGGTGGGATCCCAGACGTACGCGCCGCTCTGGTGCAGGACGGGCGCGGAGACGGCACCATACTCGGCGGGATTGCGCACGCCGGTGGTGACCAGCACAAAGCTGCCGTCGGGGAGGTTGTCGTAGATCCAGCGGGCGTCGGCGCAGAGCAGGCGAATGCAGCCGTCGGAGGCGCGCTGGCCCAGCTTGCGGTAGTCGTCGGCCAGGACGCGATCGGGGCGCGCTACGTCGGTGGGGACGCCGTGGAACATGAAGTGGCCGTCAATGCGGGTGGCGTACTGCATGTGGGAGTGGCCGTTTAATGCGCTGCACCACTTGATGCGCGAGCCGTCCAGCTGATACAGCCCGTCGTTAAAGCGAATGCCGGGGCGGCCGGTCGAGCAGATCATGCGGCGCACCAGATGGGTGTAGCTGCCGTCGCCGCGTTCGTAGACGCGCACCACCTGATTGGCTTTGTCGATCTCGACATAGTAGGGCATGGCAGAGAAATCGCCTACGGCCACATTGATCGAGCCGCTGGCGGACGTGCCGTCCTGCGCGCGGGCGGTGATGACCACGCGGCCGTTTCGCAGGGCCGTGACCACGCCGTTTTGATCGACGCGCGCCACGCGGGTGTTGCTGCTCGTCCACTTGACCGACTGAGACGCGCCAGAGGGATAGACCGAAGCGCCCAGTAAGAGCGTGCGGGAAGAACCGCTGTCCATAAAGAGCACGTTGGAGGCGGATACGCCGTCCTTCATGATCGAAACGGAAAGGGCGCGCGGCGTGACCGCCACCACCCAGCGGCCGACAGCGCCGCCGTCGCGCGCCGTGGCGGTGATGACCACCTCCGTGCGCTCGGTCACGGAACCGGCCCGGATGCGGCCGCTCGAATCGACAGAGAGCGCCGACGGGTTCGAGCTGGCCCAGGTTACTTTTTTGTTGGTGACGTTCGAGGGCAGCACCTGCGCGCTCAGGCGGGCGTTTTTGTCGGCCGGCAGCTCGCTGACGCCCTTGATGACGACCGATTTGCTTACCACACCGATATTCAGCTTGACCGAGGCGCGAAGACGCGTGCCGTCCTCAGTCTGCGCGGTGATGGTCACGTTGCCTCGGTTTTTAAGCAGCACGTTGCCGCCCGTCACTGTGGCGCGGTTCCGGCTGGAGGACGTCCAGCGCACGGCCTCGCTGGCCCCGGCAGGCTGCACGACGGCGGTCAGGGACAGGCTTTGCTGGCTGGCCAAATCGAGGGAGAGCGTCTGAGAACTGATCGGCTCGCCGTTTAAATACAGCGCAATCGAGGAGGCGACCGGCGTGACCGTCAGGCGATATTCGCTCGCGACGCCGCTGCCGTCCTGCGCCGTGGCCGTGATGACCACCTCGGTCGGCAGGGCGACGGGCAGGGCCTTCACGCGGCCCTGCGCATCGAC
>CAYOTH010000297.1:0-3128 GCA_964406835.1 uncultured Oscillospiraceae bacterium | reverse complement strand
CGACACCATCGTCGGCGAGCGCGGCATGGGCCTCTCCGGCGGACAGAAGCAGCGCGTGGCCATTGCCCGGGCTGTTCTCAATGATCCGTCCATACTCATCATGGACGACTCGACATCGGCTGTTGACATGGAAACGGAGTACCTGATTCAGCAAGAGCTCAAGGACGTGCTCAAAAACCGCACGACGTTCATCATTGCGCATCGTATTTCCTCGGTCAAGAATGCTGATCTGATTCTCGTGCTCGATCATGAGGGACGCGTTGCCGAGCGCGGCACGCATCAGCAGCTGCTGGAGCAGAAGGGCATTTACTACGGCATGGTTCAGGATCAGTACCGTGATTTTGACCAGTTTGCGAAGGGAAAGGCGGGTGAAGCCTAATGGCCAAGGTGTTAAGACAGATCGACGACGAAGCCATTGAAAGGCCGTTTAACAAAGGTCAGTTCTTCCGTCTTTTGAGCTACATGAAGCCCTATAAGGGCCGCGTGGTCATAGCACTGTGCCTGATGGTGGTCACGACGCTCTGCTCTTTGGGGCAGACCTGGCTTTTGAGCCGGGCCGTCGGCGTGCTGCAGGCTGATACGCCTCAGGTTCCCTGGCTGCTGGTGGGCGGCATGGTACTCATGGCGGCGGCCATTGCCGTTTGCACCCGGCTGCGCGTTCGCCTGATGGACTATTCCGGACGGCGCGCGCTGGCAACGCTGAGACAGGATCTTTTCGATCACATTCAGACGCTGTCGTTTTCCTTCTTCGATACCCGTTCGGCAGGCAAGATTCTGGTGCGCGTCATCAATGACGTCAATGCGCTGAATGATCTGTTTACCAACGGTATCGTGAATGTGCTCATCGAGTGCTTTACGCTGGTGCTGCTGCTGGCCATCATGCTGGTGGTCAACTGGAAGCTGACACTCATTTCGATGTGCATTATGCCGATCCTGCTCTTTATCATGTTCCGCCTCAAGCGGCAGATGAGAAAAAGATGGCAGGTTGTGCGCATGAAGACCTCCAACATGAACGGCTATCTGCATGAATCGCTGGCCGGTATGCGCGTGACCGAGGCCTTCGTTCGCGAGGACGAAAACCAGGAGACCTTCGAAAATGTCGGCAATGACATTCGTTCTTCCTGGATGCGCGCCATACACATCAACAACGCCTTCTGGCCGGCGCTGGATTTTACCGGTACGATCGGCACGGTGCTGGTGTATTACTTCGGCGTGCGCTTTATGGGCGATGCGGTCAATCCGCTGACGCTGGCCAACCTGCTGCTGATGCTCTGGTATCTGGGGCGCTTCTGGGAGCCGCTCAACACGCTTTCGAACTTCTATAACTCCGTTCTGTCGGCCATGGCTTCCATGGAGCGCATCTTCGAGATTATGGATACGCCCAGCGACATTCAGGATAAGGAAGACGCCAAGGATCTGCCGCCGATTACCGGAGGCGTGACCTTTGACGATGTGACCTTTGCCTACGATCCGGAGAAGGTCATTTTGAAGAACGTCTCCTTCGAGGTGAAGCCCGGACAGACGATTGCCCTGGTCGGCCCGACTGGCGCGGGCAAGTCCACCGTGGTCAATCTGATCAGCCGGTTCTATGATGTCAACGGCGGCGCGGTTCGCATTGACGGCCATGACGTGCGCGATGTCAAGCTGCGCTCGCTGCGCAAGCAGATGTCGGTCATGATGCAGGACAGCTTCATCTTCTCCGGCACGATTATGGACAACATCCGTTACGGCAAGCTCGATGCCACTGACGAGGAGGTTATGGAGGCGGCAAAGGCGGTTCACGCACATGATTTCATCATGGACATGCCCAAGGGCTATATGACCGAGGTCAGCGAGCGCGGCTCGTCCCTGTCGGTCGGCCAGAGACAGCTGATTTCCTTTGCGCGCGCGCTGCTCAACGACCCGAAGATTCTCATACTCGACGAGGCCACCTCGTCCATCGACACGCACACCGAGATCCTCATTCAGAAGGCGCTGGATGTGCTCTTGAGAGGACGCACGAGCTTTGTCATTGCGCACCGGCTTTCCACCATTCGCAATGCCGACTGCATCATGGTCATACAGGACGGTCACATCGCTGAGGCCGGCACGCATGACGAGTTGATACGCATTGAGGGCGGCCACTATAAGGAACTGTGCGATGCACAGTATCGTTTCCTGCTCGAGGATCAATAAATCATTTCTTCAATATTATTCGCACCGCTTGGACAGAAATGTTCAGGCGGTTTTTTATGGCGGTCGAATATGAGATAAGAATCCCCCGGCTCAACTGGGGGCATGAACAATACCTTGAGCCAATGCTATGAAGTCCCATCGACCATGAGACTCCAGCGTGAAATGACAAGCAATCGATAGTGTATAGGGTGTAATGGCGGCTTGAAGGAGTCCCCAAGTCGAAACATTTGATTGACCATGACTACTTTTTCGATAACCCCTTTGCGAGAATCCCCCAGGCGATAAGGCGCGGTGATTCCGATAGGAGCCGAATTGCGGGAAACATGGGTGATTGCGAAGAGCATTATTTTTGCGATGGGATGGCGGTTTGGCCAGCGGAGCCGAGAAAATTGGCGATGCGGTCAGTTCTCTTTGGAATCCTTCGTGTGTCAGGAGACTTTCCTGCTCAGGGAACGCTCTGGGCTCTTGAAAAGGACGAAAGAGGGGGAGTTCCGGCGGCAAGCTGGAAGGAATAAGCCGAGCGGCGCGATATAAGGAAAAAGGCAGGTTGTCTGTACGAAGCGGTTCGGCTTTGATTGATGTCCGGGCGAGGCGCGCGGTATTATGAAGTTTCGCTTGATTAAACGCCCGTCTTGAGTTGTTTTCAAGCGACCAGGGGACGAGCCTGCGCAACAGGTGATTTTTGCACAGGGAATCAACATCGGACGGGAAATGACAAAAATGCCCCGGCCTTCATTGAAGTGAAATGCTGATGATTATCGATAAAATGCGAAAAGTGTGAAAACGACTATTACAATAATGATTTAAATGTCATATAATACATTTGCGATGTTGGGAGCAGATTGATTTTGAACTGCTGCCTTAACACAAACGGCGGATGTCTGTGCTCTTGTCGAGTGTGAACATAGAATCATTTTAAGGAGGACATTCCCATGAAGAAACTGTCCCGCATG
>CAYOTH010000296.1:0-3134 GCA_964406835.1 uncultured Oscillospiraceae bacterium | reverse complement strand
CCATAAGCTCGGTCTTGATGATGTCCATAACCATCCATTCGTTGGCCAGCACGTCCTGAAGATGGGCGATAGTCTGCTGAAGTGCGGCGTATTCCTCTTCGATTTTGTCGCGTTCCAGGCCGGTCAGGCGCTGCAAACGCATATCGAGAATGGCCTGCGCCTGCTTTTCAGTAAGACCAAAGGTGTTCATCAGGCCCTCGCGCGCCTCCTGCGTGGTACGGCTGGCGCGGATGAGCGAAATCACCGCATCGATGCGATCCAGAGCCATGAGCAGGCCTTCCAGAATGTGGGCGCGCGCCTCGGCCTTGTTCAGGTCATAGCGCGTGCGGCGAACGATAACGTCCTTCTGATGCTCGATGTAGTGGGAAAGCATGTGCTTGAGGGAGAGGATCTTGGGCGTACCGTCCACCAGTGCCAGCATGATCGCGCCAAAGGTTTCCTGCATCTGCGTATGTTTGAAGAGGAAATTAAGCGCCACATTGGCATTGACGTCGCGCTTGAGCTCCACGACAATGCGCATACCCTCGCGGTCGGATTCATCGCGCACATCGGAAATGCCTTCAAAGCGCTTTTCGTGAACCAGCTCAGCAATCTTCTCAACCAGGCGCGCCTTGTTGACCATATAGGGAATCTCGGTCACGATAATGCGCTGACGGTTGTTGCTCATGGCCTCGATCTCGGTACGCGCGCGCATGATGATGCGGCCGCGGCCTGTACGATAGGCCTCGTGAATGCCGGCCTTGCCCAGGATCAGGCCGCCGGTCGGGAAATCGGGGCCTTTGATAAACTGCATCAGATCCTCGCAGGAGCAATCCGGATGATCGATCAGGTACACCGTGCCATCAATGACCTCGCCCAGATTGTGCGGGGGGATGTTGGTCGCCATGCCGACAGCAATGCCGTTGGATCCGTTGACCAGCAGATTGGGATAATGCGCCGGCAAGACAGCCGGCTGCATGAGCGTTTCGTCGAAGTTCGGATAGAAATCGACCGTCTCCTTATCCAGGTCGGCCAGCATTTCCATCGCCATTTTGGACATGCGCGCCTCTGTATAACGCATAGCCGCCGCACCGTCGCCGTCAACCGAGCCAAAGTTGCCCTGGCCGTCCACCAGCGGATAGCGGATGTTGAAATCCTGCGCCAAGCGCACCATGGCATCATAAACGGAGGAATCGCCGTGCGGATGATATTTACCAAGCACGTCACCGACGATACGCGCCGATTTACGATAGGGCTTGTCAGGCGTTACGCCTAGTTCCATCATGGAATACAGAATCCGGCGATGAACCGGCTTGAGTCCGTCGCGCACATCAGGCAGCGCGCGGCTGACGATAACCGCCATCGAATAGGCAATAAAGGACTTTTCAAGCTCTTCCTTCATATCAATCGGCATCAAATGGCCGATATTCATTTCATCAGGCAAAAAGAGCACCTCCAGCTCGTATTTAAGGGGATTATGCCGTCGTCATAAGCGTCAGGCGGCTTTTTCGCGCCGGCTGTCAGATATCCAGATCAGCCACCAGCTTGGCGTTTTTCTCGATGAAATCACGGCGGGGCTCCACATCATCACCCATAAGCAGCGCCAGCGTTTCATCGGCGGCAATGGCATCGGCCACGCTCACGCGGTACATCGAGCGCGTCTCGGGGTTCATGGTGGTCTCCCAAAGCTGCTCGGCGCTCATTTCGCCCAGGCCTTTGTAGCGCTGAATATCCGGCTTGGCATCTCGTCCCATTTCGTCCAGCAGCTTCTGGAGCTGCGCATCGGAATAAACATACTTTTCCGTCTTGCCGCGCGTCACCTTGTACAGCGGCGGCTGCGCAATATAGACATAGCCGTTTTCGATCAGCTTGGGCATAAAGCGATAGAAGAAGGTCAGCATCAGTATGCGGATGTGGCTGCCGTCCACGTCAGCATCGGTCATGCAGACAATACGATGATAGCGCAGCTTGGTTTCGTCAAAGTCCTTGCCGAAGCCGCCGCCAAAGGCCGTAATCATGGCCTTGATCTCCTGATTGGCCAGCGCCTTGTCCACGCGCACCTTTTCAACGTTCAGGATCTTACCGCGCAGGGGCAGAATCGCCTGGAAATGACGATCGCGACCGTTCTTGGCCGAGCCGCCTGCCGAATCGCCCTCGACCAGGAAGATTTCGCACTTGGCCGGATCGCGCTCGGAACAGTCGGCCAGCTTGCCCGGCAGGGAGGCCGATTCAAGCGCCGTCTTGCGCCGGGTCAGATCGCGCGCCTTGCGGGCCGCCTCACGGGCTCGCGCCGCCGAAACGCACTTGTCCATCACAGTACGGCCAATCATCGGATTCTCCTCAAAGAAGCTTTCCAGCCGGTCCGCCACCATGTTGTCCACCAGCGCGCGCACCTCGCTGTTGCCCAGCTTGGCCTTGGTCTGGCCCTCGAACTGCGGCTCGACCAGCTTGACCGAAATAACCGCCGCCAGGCCCTCGCGCACATCGTCGCCGGTCAGATTGGCGTCAGCTGCCTTGAGCATACCGATCTTGCGGCCGTAATCGTTAATCACGCGGGTCAGCGCGCGCCTGAAGCCCTCAAGATGCGTGCCGCCCTCCGGCGTGTGAATGTTGTTGGCAAAGCAGAAAACGCTCTCGGTAAAGCCATCGTTCCACTGAAGCGCCACCTCGACGGTCGTACCGTCCTTCACGCCCTCAATGTACACCGGCTCGTCAAACAGCGGCGCTTTATGGCTGTTGAGGTATTCGACAAACGACTTAATGCCGCCTTCGTAGTGATATTCGCTTTCAACCGGCTCCTCGGCGCGCTCATCGCGCAGCACGATGCGAATGCCCTTATTCAGGAAGGCCATCTCACGGAAGCGGGTCTTCAGCGTCTCATAATCGAACGCGCCGGTTTCGAAAATGCCCGGTTCAGGCTCCTCGCCCGTCTTGACATCCGGCCAGAACTGAATGGTCGTGCCGGTGCGCTCGGTCTCGCCGATAATTTTCAGATCATAGAGCACCTTGCCGCGCTCATATTCCTGCTGATAGATCTTACCGCCCTGATAGACCGTCACCTTCAAGTGACGGCTGAGGGCATTGACGCAGCTGGCGCCCACGCCATGCAGACCGCCGGAAACCTTATATCCTCCGCCGCCGAACTTGCCGCCCGC
>CAYOTH010000295.1:0-3135 GCA_964406835.1 uncultured Oscillospiraceae bacterium | reverse complement strand
TCATCTCCATGCTGGCCTGGGGCCTGGGCTACTTCGGCATGCCCCAGGTTCTGCTGCGCTTCATGAGCATCCGCTCTGAGAGTGAGCTGACCCGCTCCCGCCGCGTGGCCATCATCTGGGTGGTCATCGCCATGCTGGCCGCAATCATGATCGGCATTGTCGCCCGCAGCGTCACCGGGCTGGATTACCTCTCCAACAGCGATGCGGAAAATGTCTTCATTGACGCCGCCACCACCTTCCTGCCCCCCGTGCTGGCCGGCTTGGCCTGCGCCGGCGTGCTGGCCGCCGCCATCTCCTCGTCCGATTCCTATCTGCTCATCGCCGCCAGCGCCGTCAGCCAGAACCTCTATCACGGCATCTTCAAAAAGAACGCCTCCGACAAGCAGGTTATGTGGTGCTCGCGCATCACGCTGGTGGCCGTCACGCTGGTGGCCATGGTCATCGCGTGGAATTCCAATTCGACCATCTTCGGCATCACATCCTTTGCCTGGGCCGGCTTTGGCGCAGCCTTTGGCCCGCTGATGCTCTTCTCGCTGTTCTGGAAGCGCACCACCTGGAAGGGAGCCATTGCCGGCATGATTTCCGGCGGCGCCATGGTCTTTATCTGGAAGCTGCTTATCAAGCCCCTGGGCGGCATCTTCGGCATCTATGAGCTTCTGCCGGCCTTCATCGTCAGCGCGCTGATGATCATTGCCGTCTCGCTCTGCACGCAAAAGCCGAACGCTCAAATCGAAGAAGAATTCGACAGCGTCGCTGCCTGATCCGTTCCTAAAAAAATCCAAGGGAGCCTGCCACAAAAAGAACGGCAGACTCCTTTGTTATTGAAGCGCCCGATAAAAGGGAAAACCGACGTGAAAAGCCTTTTCAAACCACCAAAAACATGCTATAATAGAAGCTGTATAGAGCCTTTTCTCATAATACAGACGAAAGGACAGTATACCATGAAACGCATTGAGGATATTGATCACAATTTCAAGATCAGCGCGGATATCCCCCGCGACTATCGCTTCTTTGATCCCCGTCAGCAGCCCCTGCAGCTCTATGGCCTGGCCCGCAACGACGAAGGCAGCTACTGCCGTCTCCCGCTCGATTTTCTAAAGGAATGCAACGACGGCGTCAAGATGCTGGCCTGGCATCTGGCCGGCGCGTGCGTGCGCTTCTCGACCGATTCCGATGGCCTGGCCGTGCTGTGGACGCTGCGCGACAAGGGCAATATGCCCCATTTCACCCCCTGCGGACAAAGCGGCCTGGAGCTGTTCGAGGAAAGCGACGAGGGCATTCGACAGATCAAAAACTTCATTCCGGCCATGGATGCCGGAGGCTGCGGCTGTGCTCTCAGCCAAAGCGCCTACACGCCCTTGCCCGGCGGTCTGCGTCATTATGTGCTGTATTTCCCGCTCTACAACGGCTTTGAAGAGCTGATGCTGGGCTTCCAGCCCAACGCGCGCGTCGAAAAGGGACGCACGCCCCGCCTCGAAAAGCCCATCGTCTTTTATGGTTCCTCGATCACGCAGGGCGGCTGCGCCTCCAAGGTGGGCTCGTGCTATACCTCCCTTTTGTGCCGCCGCCTGGACGCCGCGCAGATCAACCTGGGCTTTTCCGGCAGCGGACGCGGCGAGGAAAACATGGCACGCTACATCGCCTCGCTGGACATGAGCGCCTTTGTACTTGATTACGATCACAACGCGCCTTCCATTGAGCACCTCGAAGCCACGCATGAACAATTCTTCCGCATTGTGCGCGAGGCCCATCCCGATCTGCCCATTGTGCTGGTCAGCAAGCCGGATTTTGACAATAATCGCAAGGACAATGCCCGCCGCCGGGATGTCATTGCCCGCACCTATGTCCATGCCCTCGAAAAAGGCGACAAAAACGTCTGGTTCGTCAACGGCGAATCGTTCTTTGGCAATCGTGACCGCGATCTTTGCACGGTGGACGGTTGCCATCCGACCGACCTGGGCTTTTTGCGCATGGCCGATACGCTTGAAGCGGTGTTGCGCCCCGTACTCTGCCAACACTAAACCATTTTCCACGCAACAATAAGGAGGATTATCCCATGAAACCGTTTATGGACAAAGACTTCCTGCTCTCAACCGAAACGGCCCGCACGCTGTTCCACACCTACGCTGAAGACATGCCCATCTACGACTATCACTGCCATCTTTCGGTTCATGAAATCGTCGAAAACATCAACTACCGCAACATCAGCCATCTGATGCTGGGTGGCGACCATTATAAGTGGCGCGCCATGCTCTCCAACGGCGCGGACGAGTCGCTGCTCTACGGCGACAAGGGCAGCGCGTCCGACTGGGATAAATTCTACGCCTACGCCTCGATGCTCAAATACGCCATCGGCAATCCGCTCTATCACTGGACGCACCTGGAGCTTCAGCGCGTGTTCGGCATTTACGACGTGCTCTCCGAAAAAACCGCCCGTCAGATCTGGGACAAGGCTAACGCCATGCTGGCCACCGATGAGTTCCGCTGCCGCCGCCTGATCGAAAAGTTCAACGTCAAGGTCATCTGCACCACCGACGACCCGGCTGACGACCTGAAGGATCACATCGCGCTGGCCAATGATCCTTCCTTCAAGATCAAGGTGCTGCCCTCCTTCCGCCCGGATAAGGCCACGGCCGTCTCCAAGAGCGGCTACGGCGAGTACATTCTCAAGCTGAGCGTCGCCTCTGATACGACCATTCTCACCTTCAACGACCTCATGACGGCTCTTGAAAAGCGGCTGGATTTCTTCCACAGCGTCGGCGCGCGTATCAGCGATCACGGCATGGACTATGTGCCGGCTGGAAACGCCTCCATCGCCGAACTGGACGCCATCCTCAGCAAGGCGCTCTCGGGCGAACTTTGCACGCATGAGGAAGAGAGCACGCTCAAGGCCGCCGTACTAACGCACCTGGGCCGCCTGTACGCCGACCGCGGCTGGACGATGCAGATGCACATGAATGCCATCCGCAACAACAACACCCGCGCCTTCGAAAAATACGGCCCGGATACCGGCTTCGACTCGGTGGCCGATACGCCGATCGCCGAAAATCTCTCCGCGCTGCTCAACAAAATCGAAATGACCGGCGGCCTGCCCAAGACCATTCTCTATTCGCTCAACGCACGCGACAATTATGT
>CAYOTH010000294.1:0-3158 GCA_964406835.1 uncultured Oscillospiraceae bacterium | reverse complement strand
GTGGTGGGGGGGGGTCCCCCCCCTGTGTGGTTTACTCTTTACCACCCGTGTGTTTTGGGGTGTGGGGGGGGGGGGGGGCCCCCGTGCGCCTCAAAGCCAGCGCGCCCTCACTGCACATGATTTCCGTGAATATTCAGACGGAGCTCAGTCCGGTCATGGGGGCCGAAAAGCAATCCGGCGAGCTGGCTGAATATCTGAAAAGCGAATTTGAGAACAACCCCGACAGCCTGTGGACGACCAACATGTTCGGAAAATCCCTGGGCGAAATGGTGCAGGAAGGCCTTTCTGGCAAGCTGATGCGCATGCCGGCTGAAACGCAGCCCAAAATGCGCGAGGCTCTGGGGCGGATCATCAACGAGGGCAGCGGCGGCATGATCTGTATACTGCTCTAGAAAAACGCCGAAGCGACAAAAAGCAGGCGGCGCGTCTTTACATCAAGGCGCGCCGCCTGCTTTGTCCTCTGAAGGGCGTTATCAATTCCCAGGTTCGATGAGGAAGGTATGAAAAAGGCTTTAGAAATAGTCCGTGATCGCTGCATATAAGACGGAAGCGCGCCTTGAGGGGCAAGGCGCTTCCGGGTTCTTTTTTAGCGGACGCTTTCGGAAAATGAGTCCGTATCGGGCAGAAATCCAGCATCCGTTCAACAGGCAGCGGGGATGCCGCAGAGCTTGGGGACGGAAGATTATTCGTCTTGTTCGGCGGGGAGGTGCGGCTCAATGAGGGCGCGCACGACATGCCCGGCGAGCATCAGCCCGGCGACCGGCGGCACGAAGGAAATGGACGCCGGGGAGGAACGGCCGTTTTCGTCCTCGAAGAGCGGCTTTCGGGGCGTTTCACGGGAGTAGAGCACGGTGTGGCGGGCGATGCCGCTTTTTTTAAGCTCCCGGCGCAGTATGCGGGCCAGCGGGCAGACGCTGGTTTTGGCGATGTCGGTGATTTCAAATTGCGAGGGATCCAGCTTGTTGCCTGTTCCCAGGCAGCTGATGATGGGGACGTTTAATTCATGGCAGCGCCGGATGAGCAAAAGCTTGGAGGGGACCGAGTCGATGGCGTCCACCACATAATCAAACGCGGACAGATCCACCTGATCGCAGGTGCTTTCATCGTAGAAAAGAGGCAGCGCCGTTACGCAGGCATCGGGATTGATATCGAACATACGCGCTTTCATGACGTCCACCTTGGGTGCTCCGACGGTCGAATGCAGGGCGATCAGCTGGCGGTTTATGTTGCTTTCGGCCACGACATCGCCGTCGATCAGTGTGAGCGCGCCTACGCCTGCACGGCAGAGCGCCTCGGCGGCAAAGGAGCCGACGCCGCCAATGCCGAAGACGCAGACATTCTTTTGGGACAGAGCGCTGACGGCTTCCTCGCCGATCAGGCGCGCCGTGCGGATAAACTGAGGCTTCATGGAGTGAAAATCGCCTGCCTTTTTGTGTTTTTAAAGGAACATGACGCCTATATATTCGAGGCCTCGGCGGCGTTTTCCTGCCGGAGCGGGGCCTTCGGGGCGGGTGGGTTGCAAAAAATCGGCGTTGCGTGTATAATAATGGGAAAGATGCCGGATAGACGCCGACGGGGAAAGGCCCAGGGCGGCCGGCGGGAAGGGAGTTTTAGGATGATGGATACGCAGACGCTTCTCTCCTCACTGGCAACGGAACAGGTCAACGCGCGCAGCAGTCGTCTGGACGAGATGAGCGCGCTGGAAATCGTGACGCTGATGAACGACGTGACTGCCGATGTGACAGCGGGCGTTGAGAAGGCGCTGCCTGCTCTGGCTGAGGCGGTGGACGCCATTGTGCCTCGGCTTCAGCGGGGCGGACGGCTGATCTACATGGGCGCAGGCACGAGCGGACGGCTGGGCGTATTGGATGCTTCCGAATGCCCGCCGACCTTTGGTGTGGATGCCGAGCTGGTGCAGGGCATCATAGCCGGAGGCGACCGGGCGCTGCGTCATGCCGTTGAGGGCGCGGAGGATGATCCGCAGCTGGCTGTGGCCGACCTGAAGGCCCGTGCGCTTGGCGAAAGCGACGTCGTTGTGGCCATATCGGCCAGCGGCTATGCGCCCTATGGTATCGGTGCGCTGGACTATGCCCGCGAGCAGGGGGCGCTGGCCATTGCCATGAGCTGCAACGAGGACGCGCGTTCCTCGGGGCATGCCGACATCGCCATTGAAGCGCCCACCGGCAGCGAAGTGCTGTCCGGCTCCACGCGCCTCAAGGCCGGAACCGCCACCAAGATCATGCTCAACATGCTCTCGACCGCCACGATGGTCAAGTTGGGCAAGTGCTATAAGAATTTGATGGTGGACGTGCGGGCCACCAACGTTAAATTGCGAGATCGGGCACTGCGCATTACGATGAACGCCACCGGGCTGGATCGCGAGCAGGCGGAAGCGCTGTACCGCGCAGCCGGCGGCAACATCAAAACGGCCATCGTCATGAACGTGACGGGGGCGGCCTGCGCGCAGGCCGAGGCGGCGATTGCGACGTGCGGCGGCTATGTCCGCGAGGCCATCAAATCATTGACGGGAGGACTGGGATGAAACTGATTGAACGACTGCGCGCCGCTTTGCCCGGCGAGCGTATTTTTGCCGACGAACCGATGAGCCGTCATACCAGCTTTCGCATTGGCGGCCCGGCGGACGTGCTGTTTTTGCCGGCCTCGGCGCAGGAGCTTTTGCGCGCCATCGAAATCGTCCAAGAGGCCGGGGAAACGTGGCGGGTGCTGGGCAACGGCTCAAACATTCTGGTGCGCGACGGCGGCATGCGCGGGCTGACGATCATGCTGGGCGAGGCCATGAGCGCAGTGACCATTGAAGGGACGCGCGTCACGGCCCAAGCGGGCGCTCTGCTCAGTCGCGTTGGGCGCGAGGCGCAGCGGGCATCGCTGACCGGTATGGAGGCGCTTTCGGGCATTCCCGGTTCGGTGGGCGGTGCCGTGGCGATGAACGCCGGGGCCTATGGCTCGGAAATGAAGGATGTTTTGGCGCGCGTGCGCGTGCTGGACGGCGCGGTGGATGAGTGGCTGGACGCCGCGCACCTGGCGCTGTCCTATCGTGATTCGGCGGTGCTTCGCCGCGGGCTGATCGTGCTGGAGGCCGAATTTGACTTAAAAGAGGGAGAAACATTGGCCATTCAGGCGGCCATGAGCGATTATGC
>CAYOTH010000293.1:0-3199 GCA_964406835.1 uncultured Oscillospiraceae bacterium | reverse complement strand
CGGCGGATTAGGTTGCCTGAACGACGAGGCGGCCTTTGACGCGGTTATCACGCGCCTGATCGATGCGCTGGGGCTAGAACGCATTCACTCCTTCCACGCGCACTTTAGCCGCATTGCCTTCACAAACAAGGGAGAAAAATGCCACATGACTTTCGCCGACACCGATTATGGCCCGGATTTTGCCCACCTTGCTCCGGTTCTTAAGCGCTACGCGCTGACGCCGACGATCATTTGCGAGTCGCGCGGCACGCAGGCCGACGATGCGCTGACCATGAAAGCGCTTTATGAATCGGTCTGAAGCGGCGCAGCAGCGGCCCCGCCAGCAGAATGGTCGTTCCCAGCGCGGCCATCGGGCCAAAGGCGCCACCATTTAGCCAGGCACTATTGACCCAGTACGTTTCATATAAAAGCGCTGCCGTGCCCGGAAAGCCCACAAGCTCCGCGCTCAGCGAAAAGGCCAGCCGGAAGGCGATCATCCCCCACGCCGTGCCGTGCTTTTCATAATCCGCCAGAGAAAGCATAGCCATCAAAAACGTATTGAGCAGCCAGAGTCCCTTTGTCGAATCTTCCCAGGCTGTCAAAAGCAGCGCACCGAAGAGCATAATAACGCTGCCGCCTCGCGGCCCGGCAAATCGGCGCACCAGCGGATACGCCGCCTCATAGAAAAAAACCAGTCTCGCCGCCAGCATGAGCGTTGAAGCCCCCAGCGGCAACGCGGCATTCCATCTGCTTCCGCGCGCCAGGCGCATCGTTCCCAGCAGCCTGAAAACCAGCCAAATCCCCGCCAGTGCCGCCGCGCCCGTGCCAGCCGCCCGAACGACGCCGCGCCAACCCAGCTTCTCCGGTGCAGGCTCCTCACCCCGCAGCCGCCGCCTGACCACAGCCGACAACGCCAGCAAAAGCGCGCCGCCCAGCAGAGAAGCGATCTCGCTGCCGTATTCTACCATCGCGCGGACAAACCAGGGCGCGCGGGCAATGTTTTTCTGCGTCACGCCCCACAAATCAATCAGCGCATTGCAAATCGTCCAATACAGCGCCGCCATACCGTCGCGCGCCGCGAGCCACAATAGCGCAGCGCCCAGTAAAACAGCCAGGCACCATAGCGCCCTTTTTCCGTATCCTTTTATTGCCTTTTTTTCCTGATTCAAAATTCAATCCTCCATCAGATTTGACAATCCGGCTTCCAAGTCAGGGAATCCGGCTTTTTTTGACATGTCCATTGTAAGCAGTTTACCTCCAATCTTCAAGCACAACTGCGTGAAAAAGCATATTTTCAGCCGCCCAAACAAGCTGTGAATAAAACTATGACTTGTCTTCATGTGCTTTTCCCTCTCCGCTGGTTCGCCGGTTCTTTATCCGCGATATGAGCCCTAAGCGCTCCGAAAATCCCCACCTTGGTGGGATTCAACGCTCTATCCTGTCTTAAATCCGATCACGCGCCTGCTCTTTTTCAGTGAAATCTCATCGACCAGAGGACTTCCTCACATTGACTCAAACGGTTTTCACGCTTGCCTTTTAAGCTGAAAGATTGATAACGCCTGTTTCGGCCATACAAAAACCGGGACAGAGAAAAGACTTCCCCGCCCCGGATACAAGTTTTACTCTTGCGCGTCCATGCCGTCGCTTTGCGGCACGCGGTAAATGCGCTTCCATTCGTCAGTTGGCGTTCCGTCGTCATGACTGAGCACCAGCGGCTCCATCCAATGCAGCATGGAACCGCCGCCCTTAATGGCTTCAATCAGCACCAGCTTGGGCGCGCGCGTCGCCGTTGCGTGAACGGTTCGAATGCGCTTGGGCTCCAGACGATGCGTACGCATGGTATACATCATTTCAAATGCCCGCGCCGCCGGAAAGACAACGGCCAGCCGCCCACCGGTCTTGAGCAGATCAAAAGCCGCCTGCGCCAGATCATCCACCGTGCAATCCGATTCATGCCGGGCAATGCGCTTGGTATCCGTCTGACTGAGCAGCGCGCTCCCGGCCTTGCCATAGGGCGGATTGCACACGGCCAGAGAAAATCGCCCGTAGCCGAAATGCTTGGCGGCCTCCCGAAAATCGCACAGCTGCACCTCGACGCGCTCTTCAAGCCCATTGAGCGCCATGCTGCGCGCCGCCATATCGGCCATTTCCGGCTGAATTTCCAGCGCGGCAAAGCGGCAATCGGGATGCCGAGATGCCATGAGCAGTGCTATAATGCCCGTTCCGGTTCCCAGATCGACGACATAATCGCCGCGTCGAACCGCCGGAAAATCCGCCAGCAGCACGGAATCGGTGCCAAAGCGAAATGCCTCCGGCTTTTGAAGGATGCACAGATCGCCAAATTGCAGCGAATCCAGCCGTTCACCCGGCTTAATCAGAGCGTCTTTGTCCATGGCCTCGCCTCCTTTTTAGTCCTTAACGACGGCGCTTTGTATAACATAGCCCGTCTGAGAATCGTATTCAATCCGGTACCAGCCGTTCTCCGCGGAAAGCACCGTCACCCGGTCGCCGTTGTACAGCCGACCGATCCGCTCCAAAGACGTGCTGGCCGCAGCGCGGACATTCAGGTAATTGCCATTAACCCGAACCGTCGCATTGCCCTCGCCCGTTCCTGCCGTGTCCGACAAGATCAGCTGCTGGACCTTTGCCGTGGCGATGCCATCGGCATTCAGGCCGTTCGCTGTTTGGAACGCCTTTACCGCCGTTTCGGTCAGCTTTAAATAGTTTCCGCCGATGCTGCCGCTAAAGTATCCCAGCTCCTTGAGCTTTCTCTGAATAGCCTTGACCTCTTCGCCGCTGTCCCCGTATTGAAGTGTCTTTTTATCTTCCGGCGCGGGCGTCGCCTCAGGCCGAGAAGCCGTCTCCTCGCTCAGGTATTTCGTCATGACGTAGCCTTTGAGCGTTCCGGCGCTGATGACGCTCCACGAACCGCTCGTGCCGGTTACGGTCACTTTCTGGCCGTGTGTCAGTGTGCCGACAACCTTGGCCGATGTACTGTCAGACGCGCGAATGTTCAGCCGGGACGAGGTGTTGCTCAGCTTGACGTAGGCTGTCTTTTCCTGCGTCGGCTGTGTCGTGGGCTGTGCGGTCGGCGTCGGTGTCGCCGTCGGCGTGGCAGTCGTTGCTGAGAGAATCAGCTGCTGCACCTCGGGCGTGGCGATGCCGTCGGCATTCAGGCCGTTCGCTGTTTGGAACGCCTTTACCGCCGTTTCGGTCAGCT
>CAYOTH010000292.1:0-3200 GCA_964406835.1 uncultured Oscillospiraceae bacterium | reverse complement strand
TATCTGCGCTGTGCCTGCTTCAGCTATGTGGCCATCTGCCTGAACAACCTCTTCGGCACGCTGCTACGCTCCACGGAGCAGGTCAAGCTGCCGCTGTATGTGAGCATGGTGTCCGTTTTGATGAACGCCCTGCTCAACGCGCTGTTCATCCACGGCCTGAATATGGGCGTGAAGGGCGCGGCCATCGCCACGTCCATCTCCTCGTGGGTTTCGCCGATGCTGCTGCTAGGCATTTCCATTAAGCGCAAGAACATCCTGCGCGCGCCGCTTCGCGCCTTTGTCGGCTGGACGAAGGACTTCGTGAAGAAATACTACCTGCTCTCGCTCCCCGCGCTGGCCAACGAATCGCTCTGGTCGCTGGGAACGCTGATCTACAAGGCCATCTTCTCCAACACCAGCACCGATTTCTACGCGGCCTATACGATCTTTACGTCGATTCAGGACATCATCTTCGCGTTCTTTATCGGCCTGTGCCATGCCAGCAGCGTCATCGTCGGCAAGAAGGTGGGCGCGGGCGACCTGCGCGAATCCTATGAGGACGCCCGGCGCTTCACCATTGTCTTCCCGTTGTTTACGCTGATCGTCGGTTTTATCTTTGTGCTATTGCGCCCGCTTCTTTTGCTTCCCTTCCCCAATTCGGATGCCATGACGTTGGCGACGGCCTCGACGCTGATTATCTACTATCTGTGCGAGTTGCCGCTTCGAAACATTCCCTACATCACCATTGTGGGCATTTTCCGTGCCGGCGGCGATACCAAAATCGGCCTGCTTTACGACACGATCGGACTGTGGCTGCTGGCCATTCCAACAGTCTGGCTGGGCGCGCGCGTATTCCATCTCGATTTGACGACCGTCTTCCTCATCATGCTCCTGATTGAAGACGTTCCCAAATCCACGCTGTGCCTCATTCGCCTCTTCAGCCGCAAGTGGATCCGCCCGGTGACCGACCAGGGCGCATCGGCCCTTGGGGATACAGCGGCGGACACCTGAGCGGATAAGGCGGCGGGCAGCCTCCTCCGGGATACGGCGCGCCGCCGTCAAACGTCCTTCCCTCCGGATAGCAAGGCTGAAACACGCCGCAGGCCACCCGCCCGCAGCAGGGGTCGTTAAGATACAGAACGATCTCCCGGCGCGCCAGGTTTTCAGCGGCCAGACCGCCCATGTAGTACGTCATAGACGCCTCGCCCTGCCAAACCGGCACGCTGGCAAGCGTCACCGCCGGGCAGCCGCAGCCGCCTTCAATGCGCAATCCGTAATAATCCAGTCCGTTTCCACAGGGCAGATTGCGCGCCTGCATCTGTATAACGATGCCCCCGCCGCAGGAGCGGATGCGCACGCAGCCCTGAACGCGGCAGAAGCGCGCCTCGCCCCGCAGAAAAGCCTGGACGCAGGCTTCATATCCATACATGAAAAACACCTCCGTCCCATGCTATGAGCGCGGCGCGATCACTGTGACAGCCTTGAACTCGGCAACAAAGAAATCCCCGTTTTCCAGTCTTTTTCGCTGATGGAAAAAGCACCGTGTAAAACGGGGATTTTCTAATAAATAAAACGTCCTCAGGCGTTGATCTGCTGCGTCGCCTCGTGAACAGGCAGCATAGCCGTTTCGGTTTTGATCTCCTGCGGCGCAAGCTCCAGTTGCGCGGGGTTGCGCAAAAGCCCCACAGCCCGGGCAAAGGCGCGCGCATAAATGCCGCCCGAAGCAATGCGCTCGTCGATGACGATACCCAGCGGCATAACGCGCTTGCTACGGCAGGTGCCGTCGCCGTTGTGGGCCAGGCGCTGCTCGGTCTTGCCCATCGTCACGAAAATGCTGGTCGTGCCGAAGTTGTAAATGTGGTGATAGATATAATTCATGCCCAGCGAAGCCATATTGCTTATAAACAGGCTGGTATGAAACGGACTGGCGTCATGAACAAACTGAGGCAAAAGACCGTGGTTATCCATAAAATAGGCCGCACGCACGACAATGTTGGGCAGAAGCGACGTGCGCATCAGATAGCGCGCGATAAAATCGGTCTTGTTGACGCCCACCTCGCGCCGTCCGCTGTCAATAGCCTCCTTCAGGCGGCGGCTGACATCGTAAATCGTATCGCCAAGGTCAAACTGCACCTTGCACAGCGCCTCCTCGACCGAATCATCCGCCGTTTTTCGCAGCGTCACAAAGGAGACGCACACATGATTGCGTGCGTACAGCTTTTTATTGACAATAAAACGATTCATCTCCGGGTATTCGCACAGCGTGCGCACATAGGCCGCGATGAACAACCCCATATAGGTCACATCGTGTCCCTGCTTCTTCTGATCGCGAATATAGCGCGTCATCTCGTCGAAATCAAGCTCCTGGCGCGTAAAAACCTGCGAATCACTGCGCTGGGGCATTATATAAGGGGTCAGCGCGACAATGGGGTCAATCCCCTTCACACGCGTTCCATCTGACCGTTTGCCGAACATACATCCACCCATCCTTCACTGAGGTATCCTTCGCCTTCAAGGCACTCCCCTATATTAAACCACATTTTCGCCGTTTCGTCAACAAATGTGACGAAAAATTGAATTAAAAGTGAATGAGAGAACGCAGTCAAATCAAAATGTCACAAAAAAGACCTCTTAGCCCGCCCGGAACAACCGATTGGGGTCAAGAGGCCTTGAAAATCTCAGCGCATTAAGCCGCTTCATCCAGCTTTTTAAGCGCCTTTTTAAACTGCGTGGCGAAAAGCACCACGGTAAAGAGAACCGCCAGCGTATCGGCAATCGGCTCGGCCAGGTAGACGGCGTTGGTCTGATCGGCAAAGACATGCGGCAGAATGTAGATCATCGGGATCAGCAGAATAAACTTTCTGAGCACCGCCACGATGATCGAGCAGGGCGCATTGCCAATGGAGACAAAGGTCATCTGGCAGGCAATCTGCACGCCGAAGAGGAAGAGCGCGCCGCAATAGCTTCTCAGCGCATGCGTTGTAAACTCAATCAGCGCCGCGTCGGTCGTAAAGAGGCAGGCATACAGTCCCGGGAAAAGCATAATGCTGGCCCAGAACAGCAGTGCATAGGTCACACTGACCAACAGCAGCAGCTGGAAACTCTTTTTAACACGCGCGCTGTTCTTCGCGCCGTAGTTGTAGCTGGTGATCGGCTGCGCGCCCTGCGAAATGCCCTGAAGCGGCAGCATGGCAAACTGAAGCACGCTGGTGAGAATGGTC